>DATEUS010000205.1:0-12984 GCA_035282985.1 Candidatus Acidiferrales bacterium | reverse complement strand
GCGGATGGCGGAGGGCTTGTGTCCGCGCGCCAGCAGGTCGCGCAGGGTGTAGAAATTCCCCTTCGATTTGGCCATGCGCTCGCCTTCCACCAGCAGGTGCTCGGCGTGCAGCCAGAAGCGCACGAAGGGCCTGCCGGTGGCGGCTTCGCTCTGGGCGATTTCGTTTTCGTGGTGGGGGAAGATGAGGTCGACCCCGCCGGTGTGGATGTCAAAACTCTCGCCCAGGTACTTCATCGACATCGCCGAGCACTCAATGTGCCAGCCCGGCCGGCCCTGGCCGAGCGGGGTGGACCACGACGGCTCGCCCGGCTTGGCAGCCTTCCAGAGGGCGAAGTCCCGCGGGTCGGTCTTGTCGTACTCCTCCACGTCGACGCGGGCGCCGGCCTTGATGCCGTCGAGGTCAATCTTGGAGAGCTGTCCGTAGGCGGGAAACTTCTGGATGCGGTAGTAGAGGGAGCCGTCGCTGCGATAGGCCAGGCCTTTTTCTTCCAGGCGCTGGATGAGCGCCACCATGTCGTCAATGTGGTCGGTGGCGCGGACGAGGACCTCCGGCTCCTCCAAGCCCATGAGCCGAGAATCTTCCCGAAAGGCCTGGGTGTACTTCTCGGTGTAGTCGCGCAGGCTGAGGCCGGCGGCGGCGGCGTTGGCGATGGTCTTGTCGTCCACATCGGTGATGTTCATTACCTGCTTGACCTCATAGCCGCGCGCGCGCAGCCAGCGCCGCAGGAGGTCCTGGAAAACGAAGGTGCGGAAGTTGCCGATGTGGGCGTAGTCGTAGACGGTAGGCCCGCAGGTGTACATGCGGACGCGCGGAGGCTCGAGCGGCTGAAAGTCTTCCACTTGGCCGCTGAGCGTGTTGTAGAAGCGCAGCATCTAGTTCTTCCCCCGGCGCGAGGCCAAACGCATCATTCTAAGCGGCCCTCCGCACCCGGTCAAGAAAACCGCGTTGACTTGGCGCCAAGCGACGCGCTCCCTACACGCCCTGCAGCTGGGGCAGCACGCTGCTGAAGGCGCTGTCGGAGTGCGTGCAGAACGTCCACCGCTTTCCCTACCAGCGCCCCGAAGCCGACTGAGGGAAACCCGCCTTGCGGTGGCGGGGGCTCCCTCGCCTGCGCTGCATCCGAACCGAGGCCCCCGGCAAATATTTTCACTTGACTCTTTACAACCGGCGGGGCACCGTGCTAGGGTTGACTTCCGCAACCCAGCGCCAGGGTGCAGGGAAACTGGCCCGCCCAACGTTCTCAGGGATAGTTCCTCTTGTTCTCGACCTAATGGTGTAGGTGTAGAGGAGGACGCGCTTGCTCCGACTCCGTCGGGTCGACATCTTCGGGTTCAAGTCCTTCGCTGAGCGCACCCGCATCCTGTTCAACGGCACCGGCATCGCCGCCATCGTCGGCCCGAACGGCTGTGGGAAGTCCAACATCTCCGACGCTATTCTCTGGGTGCTGGGCGAGCAGAGCGCCAAGACCCTCCGCAGCGGCCGCATGGCCGACTGCCTCTTCAACGGCACCGCCAGCCGCCCGCCCTCGAACCTGGCCGAGGTCACCCTGACCCTGGTGGACCCCGAAGCCGAGGCGGTGGCGACCGAGCCCAAGCCCGTGAGCGAACCGGCTGCGGACGCGCCTAGCGAGGCTGCCGACGCCTCCGACCCCGCCGCTGCCGAAGGCAGGAAACCCGCCCCCGACCGCAAGAACCGCCTCCACCTGAAGATTCTTCCCGGGGAAGTCGCGGTCAGCCGCCGGCTCTACCGCGACGGCACCAGCGAGTACTACCTGAACGGCGAGCTCTGCCGCCTGCGCGACATCCAGGAGCTGTTCATGGGCACCGGTCTGGGGCCGGAATCCTACGCCATCATCGAGCAGGGGCGCATCGGCCAGATCCTCTCCTCGCGGCCCTACGACCGCCGCGCGCTGCTGGAAGAAGCCGCCGGCGTCACCAAGTACCGCACCAAGCGCCGCCTGGCCGAGGCCAGGCTCGAATCCGCCCGGCAGAATCTGCTGCGCGTCAACGACATCCTCGACGAGATTTCCAAGCAGCTTAACTCCCTCAAGCGCCAGGCCAGCCGCGCCCGCCGCTACCAGGAGCTCAAGGCTGAAGGCACCGAGCTGCGCCGCCGGCTGCTCGCCACCCAGCTCGACCAGCTCCGCGCCGCCGAGACCGCTCTGGCCGCTCAGCTTGAAGCCAATGGCGTTGAGCTCACCCAGGTCTCGACTGCCCTGACCGAGCGCGAACAGGAACAGGCTACGGCCCAAGCGCGACAGTACGAGCTTGAGACGACGTTGCGGCAGGAACAGAACCGCGCCGGGCAGGTGCTGGTCGAGCTTGAGCGCGCCCAGACCCGCTTGGTCGACACTCGCCGTCAGCAGGGAGAAACCGAGCAGCGGCTCACCGACTTGGCTTCCCAGCGTCAATCCGTCGCCGGCGAAATCGCTGCGACCACTGCTGCCGTCGAGCAGGCCCGCGCCCTCTGCGCGCAACTCGAGCAGGAACTCACCGCCGCCAGCGAAGAAGTCGAGCAGTTGACCGCCGAAGCCGAAACCCTCCGCCAGCAGGTTGCCGCGCTCGAGGCCGAACAGCAGCAGCGGCGCCAGCAACAGGCCGAGCAAGCCAACCAACTGGCGTCCACCCGCGCCGAGCTGGCACAACTGGAACGGGGCCTCGAATCCGCCGACGAGCACGGCCACCGGTTCAGCGCCGAGCGCGACTTGGCGCGCCAGGAATCCAATCGCATCCGCGCTGAGGAAAGCAAGCTCGACGCCGCGCTGGCACAGGCGCGCGGCGAACGCGCCCGCGCCCAGGAGAACTTGACCGCCGCCGAGCAGGCCCTGGCTCTCTGCCAGGAGGAATACCAGGCGGAGCAGCGCCGCGTCGAAGAGCTGCGCAAGTCCATGGCCACCGCCCTGGCGCAGCAGGAAACGCTCAAAGAGCTGGTGGCGCATCGGGCGGCGTTGGCCGAGCCGGTGCAGAAGCTGCTGCTGGGCACCAGTGGCGGCGCCTCCGGCGTCGAGTTCCGCGCCGTGGGTGTGGTGGCCGACTTCGCTGAGATCGAGCCCGACTACGCCCCGCTGCTGGAAGACTACCTCCACGACGAGCTGGAATACGTGGTGGTCGAAACCTACGACGCCGCCCGCACCGGCGTTTCCCTCCTGCGCCAGCAGATGGCCGGCCGCGCCACCTTCCTGGTGGACTCCTTCGGGCGCTTCCCGCCCAAGCTGGCGGAGGAGGTCACGCGCGCCCCGCAGGCCGCAGGCGTGATCGGCCCCGTGTCGGAGCTGGTGCGGATGAACGGCCCGCTGGGCAGCGAGGCCAAGCGCGTCCTGCCCAAGCTGGGGCGCACCTACCTGGTCGACTCCGCTCGCCTCGCTGAAGAGCTGGCCCGCGAGCACCCGCAGCACTTTTTTCTCGCCACCGACGGCACTTGCTACCACGGCCGCCTGGTCAGCGGCGGCACCCGCAACGGTCACGGCTCCCACGCGCTGGCGCGCGAGCTGAACCACGCCACCGAGCGCCGGGAAAAACTCGAGCCGGTCGCCTATCACGCCGAGACTACGCTGAGCCTGCTCGAAGCCCGCCGCCGCGAGCTGGAAGCCGAGCTTGACCGCGCCCGCCAGAACCTCTTCGCCCAGGAGAAAAACCTCCTGCACCTCGAACAGCACCGCGCCGGCCTGGCGGCCGAACGCGCCCGCTGGCAAAACGAGGAGACCCGCGCCGCCGACCAGCAGACTGCCCGGGACCGCGAGCAGGACGCGGCTGCCGAGCGCCTCGCCGCCCTGCGCCAGGAACTCACCCAGCAGGAGCAAATGCTGGCCGCGCTGGAGCAGAGTCTCGAGACCGAGAGCCTGACGCTCCTGCAGCGTCGAGAGCAGCTTGAAGCTGCCGCCGCCCGCTTGGCCGACCTCCGTGCCAGCAGCGCCGCGCTCGACGAACGCCTGCGCGCCGCCCGCCAAGAGCTGGCCCGGCTGGAAGAATCCGCCACCCGCTTGACCGCCGAACACGAAGAGCAGACCCGGCTGCAAACCCACCTCGAAGCCGAGCGGCTGCGTCTGGCGCAGGAACTGACCGCGCGCCAGAACGAAGTGCAGCAGTGCCAGCAGGAAAAGGTCGCCCAGGAAGAGCGTTGCCAGCAGGGCGAGGCCGACCTGGGCGCGCTGCGCCAGACTTTGCTGGAGCGCGAAGCGGCGCTACGCCAGCAGCGCACCGAGCTCGACGCCGTGCGCGAACAGCGCCACGCTTTCGAAGTCGAGCAGGCGCGCCAGCAGACCGACCGGCAACACGCCGAGATCGCCACCCAGAGCGAGTTCGGCCTCACCGCCGACGACCTCTGCCGCCAAGTCGCCGAGCGGCTGACGCCGGAAGAGTTCCCGCAGCTCGAGACCCGCTACCAGGAAATCAAGCAGAAGCTGGAGAGCATCGGCCCGGTCAACATGATGGCGCTCGAAGAGCTCCAGGAGTGCGAGGAGCGCCACCAGTTCCTGTCCAGGCAGCACGCCGACATCGTCGCCTCCATCGAAGACACCACCCGCGCCATCAACGAAATCGACACCGTCTCTGCCCAGCAGTTCGAGCACGCCTTCAATATCATCAACCAGAACTTCGGCGAGACCTTCCGCACCCTGTTCGGCGGCGGTACCGCCACCCTGCGCTTGACCGACGCCGAGAACCCCAACGAGTGCGGCATCGACCTCATCTGCCAGCCCCCGGGCAAGCGCCTGCAGAACGTGCTGCTGCTCTCCGGCGGTGAAAAAGCCCTGACGGCGCTGGCGCTGCTCATCGCTATCTTCCGCTACCAGCCCAGCCCCTTCTGCATCCTCGACGAGGTTGATGCGCCGCTCGACGACTCCAACGTCGGCCGCTTCACCCAGCTCGTCGCCCAGATGGCTCCGCAGACCCAGTTCATCCTCATCACTCACAACAAGAAGACCATGGAAGTCGCCCCCATGCTCTACGGCGTCACCATGCAGAACGCCGTCACCCAGATCGTCTCCGTCCGCTTCGATGAACCGGCCGACGAGCCTGCGCCGGTTCACCCCGAGCGGAGTCGAGGGGCCGCCCCCGCCGCTTAGCGATCACAATTCAATTCCGGGCTCCGGGCTTTCGCTTTTCCTTTCCGTTGACTTTCCTTCCTCCCCGACTAGAATGCAGTCTCGCCATCGAAATCTGTGGCATTAGCACTGCAATCTCCGCTGCTGGAAACGCAACTGGCCGGCCTGCCGCTGCTGGGCCGCGGCAAGGTGCGCGACCTCTACCAGGTCGGCGACCGCCTGCTCATCGTCGCCACCGACCGCATCTCTGCGTTCGATTTCGTGTTGGGCTCCGGCATCCCCGACAAGGGCCGCGTGCTCACGCAGCTTTCCGTTTTCTGGTTCAACTTTCTGCGCGACGTGGTCCCGACCCACTTCATCACCGCCGCGGTCAGCGACTATCCCTCCAGCCTGCAGCCCCATCGTCAGGAACTTGAGGGCCGCTCCATGCTGGTCCACCGCACCCGGCCGGTGCCGGTCGAATGCGTGGCCCGCGGCTACCTCTCCGGCTCCGGCTGGAAGGATTATCAGCAGACCGGCACCGTCTGCGGCATCAAGCTGCCGCCGGGCCTGCGCGAATCCGACGCGCTCCCCGAGCCCATCTTCACTCCGGCCACCAAGGCCACCAGCGGCCACGACCTCAACATCTCCTTCGACGCCGTCGCCCGCCAACTGGGCGGGCCCCTGGCGGAAGAGTTGCGCAGCCTGACCCTGCGCGTTTATGGCCGCGCCGCCGACTACGCCCGCAGCCGCGGCCTCATCATCGCCGACACCAAGTTTGAGTTCGGTCACCAGGGCGTCGAAGACCCTGAGCGGAGTCGAAGGGACGCGCTGCTGCTTATCGACGAGGTGCTTACCCCGGACTCCTCGCGCTTCTGGGCCGTCGACACCTACCAGCCCGGCCGGCCCCAGCCCGCCTTCGACAAACAGTTCGTCCGCGACTACTTGGAGAAGAGCGGTTGGAACAAGCAGCCCCCGGCTCCGGCTTTGCCGCCCGACGTCGTCCAGGCCACGCGCGAGCGCTATCGGGAGGCTTATCGCCGCCTGACGGGAAAGGATTTGGATTGAGTTCAGCCCGGCCGCGCTGCTGAATCCCGGCGCGCCCGGACCGTGGGGGAAGGTGGGGTATGAAAGACCAGATGGAAGCCCTGGTGAATCAACTCGTCGAGCGCGGTATCCTCTTCAACGAAGCCCTGGCCGAATTCGAAAAGCGCTTCATCAAGAAAGTTCTGGAAACCCACCGCGGCAATCAGTCTCGCAGCGCCCGTGTCTTGGGCATCCACCGCAATACCTTGAGCCACAAGATCGGGCTCTACAAGCTGGACCAGCGACCCCGCCGCCGTTAGCGTCAGCCTGGAAACAAAAACTCCCGCTCGCCCGGAGGGACGAGCGGGAGTCTTAAGCCTATCTCAGCAGCTCGGCGCGACGAAGGGCTACCGCGTCTTAGGAATATCCTCGGCGTTGACGTTGCCCTTGGTCAGCTTCAGCAGAAACTCCGGCTCGTTCTGGTAGTCGCTGATAGTGCCGGACACGCGCACCACATCCTCGGCCTTCAGCCGCTTCGCTTCCGGGGGCGCCTCAACCTTGATCTCCATGTTGGCCCGCTTGGCGTCCGCCGCCTCTTGGCCGGCGGCTACGCGCAGCGTCACCAGATTGTCCGCCTCCTGGGTGACACCCAAGACCAGCACGGCCAATTGCGGTGTGCCGTCTTCCCCGGCGCCGATTTCCGACCCGCAGGCCGCCAGCCACATCAGGTTCGCCGCCTCCCCGCCCGCCTTCAGGTCGTCGAGGATGCGCTTCACATCCATTTCCTGCCGCACCGCGTTCACCTGCTCCGCAGTCGCCAACTTCCAACTGGCGGGCGGATGCACAGCGCTGGTCGAGCGCGACACCAGCTCATCCACGCGACCGGCAATGCACTCGGGCAGCACCTGCTGGTAGGCGGCTATGCCCTTGGTCAGGTAATCTTTCACCTCGTCCCTCTTCGGCACGTTCAAAGCCACCGCCCGGGCCAGATGCCAGAAGCCGTGCTCGTACTCGGGCTGGGGCCGCTGCAGCTCGGCCAGCCCCAGCCGATAGTTGATGGAGGGGTCTTCCGGCGTGTAGTTCACCAGCGCGTCGTACTCGCGCTCCGCCGTGGCATAGTCCTTCTTGCGCCAGGCGGTGAAGGCCAGCACGTTGTGAAACGATGCTGCCTCCTGCCGCTTGTTCTGCTCGAACTGCTCGCGCTGGGTCGGGTCGTCGGGCGGCGGCACCTGGCCGTAAAGCGCTTCGTGCAGCTTCAGGCCTTGCCGCGCGCGCTCGGCCGCTCGGGCGGCCGCAGCATCGGCGTTGGGGGTTCCGTTGCGGAAGGACTGCAGGAAGCTGTAGGTGTAAAGCACCACGCCCTGGTAGTAGGTGCCGTCGATCTGCGCGTCGTTGTAGTTCGACTGCTTGTAGATCTCCGCCACCTGCTCCCGGTCCATCCCCAGGAAGCCGTCCACCGCCTTGATCACGGTGGGATAATCCTTCTGCGCCCAGGCCAACTGTACGTAGGCCGGGTAGACAAAAGCCCGTAGCACCGACTGCGGGTAGTTCTTCAGGAACGCCTCAATCTCCGCCAGGCGCTCGCCCGGATCTTCGGGTCGCGTCGTAGCAGTATAGGCGTTGAACTCCTCCAAGTCATACTTGGGCTTCGCCACCTGCGCCCAGAGGGAGCCCGCGCACCCCAGTACGAGGGCCAACCCCACTAGCCCTGTAACAAGCTTGCGTCCGCTCATCGGTCTTCTCTCTCCTTACCTCTGTCTGGTCTCACCGTGGGTAGAGAATGGCTTGAAAACAATCCGCCATTATAGGCAGGTGCCCTGCGCCTTGCAAGCCTGTTTTCACCGCCATTATACCCCCACGCGGCCTTACCTGCCCTCCCCCTTCTTGCTAAGATGAGAGGGGAGGTAATTTCGTTATCCGCCGGGAGAAGCCCGTCCAGGAGCGCAGGATGACTGCTACACCCCAGACTGCTACACCCCAGCCTTCTACCCCGCTTGCCATCGTCACCGGCGCCAGCCAGGGCATCGGCTATGCCATCGCCACCGAGCTGGCCCGGCGCGGCCACCGCCTGGCCCTACTGGCCCGCCGGGAGAAGCCCCTCCACGAGGCTGCCCGGCGCTTGGAGCCGGCGGCGCCAGCTGTCCGAGCCTTCCCCTGCGACGTCACCGACGCCACCCGCGTCCAGGCCGTCTTCCAGCAAGTCCTCGACTGGGGTGGCCGCGTCGACGTGCTGGTCAACAACGCCGGCCTGGGCGTCTTCGCCCCCATTCACGAAATCTCCGACACCGACTGGGCCGCCAACCTGAACACTAACCTGACCGGGGTCTTCCTCTGCTCCCGAGCGGTGGCCCCGCAGATGATTCGCCAGCGCTCCGGCCACATCATCAACATCAGCTCCTTGGCGGGCAAGAACGCCTTCGCCGGCGGCAGCGCCTACTGCGCCTCCAAGTGGGGCTTGATGGGATTGACCTACTGCATGGCCGAAGATCTGCGCCGCTACGGCATCCGCGTCAGCGTCATCTGCCCCGGCACCGTGCAGACCGAGTTCTCCCCCCACGCTGGCAAAGATCCCGCCCGCATGCTCCAAGCCGCGGACGTGGCCCGCACCGTGGGCTGGCTGCTGGAGCAGGAGCCGCAAAGCTTCGTCAGCGAAGTCCTCATTCGCCCCACGCAAAAACCCTAGCGCCGCTGCAATCGCCGCTCGGCTTCCGCCTTCACGTACTGGCGCAGCGCCGCCGGCATGCGCCGGTCCTGCGTCAACAGCTTCAGGTCACCGGGCTTCAAGTCCGGCAGAAACCCCAGCGCCGTCGCCAGCGGCGTCAGCGGATGCCGCACCAGTTGCAGGCGAACGTCGTAGCGGTGCGACCACTTGGGATGGTGGGCAATCTGTTCCACCACCTTTTCGGCCAGATCGTCGCGCCGCAACACCCCCAGCAACGCCCCCTCGGTCAGCAGCGGGTTGTCCAGCGCCGCCGGAATCACCGGCTCGTTCCCTTCCAGCAGCAGCGCCGCCACCACTCGCGCCGTGCTCCGCCGCCCCAGCGTAATCTGCTGGCCCACTGGCAACTGCTCCATCCGGCCGATGATCTGGTCTTCCGCCAGCCGCTTGATCTCCGCCGGCACCGCCGGCTGCAAGCACACGGTCACCAGGTCGAAGAGATAAAGAAACTTTAGCAGCTTCAGCGACACCAGCCGCGGCGTCCGCGGATGCTGCACCACCGCTGCCTTCACCCGCTGGCTCTGGATCCACTCCTTGTGGCCGGCGATTTCCTCCAGGAACGTCCCCGGCAGGTCCTTCCGGTTCAGCACCACCAGTAGGTGCTCTTCCGTGAAAAGCGGATTGCGCAGCAGCCCCTCCAATACCTCGACGCCCGGGTCGTGCACCAGGCGGCGGATCTCCTCCGGCCCGCCCCGCGCGGCTTGCTCGATCCGCTCGTCCAACTTCTTCATCCGCCCCCCGTCGCCGGGCTGGCGCGCTCCTGCAACCACAGCCGCTGCGCCAACTGCACCGCGCCTACAGCCGGTGTCGCCGCCAGCGGCTCCACCACCGCCTGCGGTGCTCTTGCAGCAATACCCCCGCGCACGCCGACGAAAACCTCCTCGCTGACAGCAAACACGCCCCCGCTGAGCGCTATCCGCACCTCAGCTTCCAGCAGATCCAGTTCTTCCAAAACCTCCAGGGCCAAACCGGCCAGAACCGTCGCTGCCTGCGCGAGAATTTCTTTGGCCGCGACGTCACCGGCACGGCTCGCTTCCGCCACGGCAGGCACCAGCGCCGCTAGCTCCGCGGCCGCCTCGGGGCGAATCCGTCCCTCCAGCTCTTCTACTCGCTCGACCCCGAGACCTCGCAGAACAACCTGGGTCAACCGCATCGCCGGCGCTTTCCCCTGTTGTGCGCGCAGCACCGCTTCCACAGCGCGACAGCCGATGTCGTAGCCGCTGCCTTCGTCGCCCGCACCGGGCCCCCGGCCTCCGGCGCGCGCTTGTCGGCCCAGGCCGTTTCGCCCGTAGGCAATCGAGCCGGTGCCCGCCACCAGGACTACCCCGGGCCCCGCACCCACCGCCGCCTCCAGCGCCACCTCCATGTCCCCCACGATGTAAAGCCGATGGGGATGGAGCAACTCGGTCAATACCTCGTAAGCTTGTGTCCGCGCCTCGACGTCACCGGCACCCGCAAACCCCGCGCACACCGCATCGGCGACGATTGCCGGCAGGCCGGCCGTCTGCCGCAATTCCTCCAAACACCCGCTCAGCGTGGCCCGCAGTTCGGCTCTGGAAACCCGCCGGAGGTTGGCGCCGGCGCCGGTGGCACGCGCCAACACCACCCCGGCCTCATCCGCCAGCACACACTCGGTCTTGCTGCCGCCCGCGTCGATGCCGACAAAGAAACCCATGGCCAATTTTTAGGATAGCACAGCCTCCTCGCCTGCTCCTCGCGCCACCGGCTGCCTTCGTCCGCGTTCAAGCGCTTGCTCCTGCTCGGAGCTTGGGCTAGACTCGCCCGACGCCGCGGAGACACTGTGGGATTTGGGCTCCTCGATCTGGCCATCGTCATCGCTTACCTGGTCGGAGTGACCGCCCTCGGCGCCTACTTCCGCCGCCGCCAGCGCACCATCCACGACTACTTCCTCGGCGGCCGCGACACCCACTGGGGTGCCATCTGCCTCTCCATCGTCGCCACCGAAACCTCCACCCTCACCATCATTGGCACCCCGGCGCTGGCCTACGCCGGCAACCTCGCCTTCCTGCAACTGGTCTTGGGCTACATCGTCGCCCGCTTCGTCATCAGCTTCCTGCTGCTGCCGCAGTACTTCTCCGGGCAGCTCTACACCGCCTACCAATACATCGAGCAGCGCTTCGGCCTGCTCACCCGCCGGTTGGCCGCCAGCCTTTTCCTCATCACGCGGGCGCTGGCCGATGCCGTGCGCCTCTGGGCCATCGCCATCGTGGTGCAACTGCTGCTCCCGCGCGTCTTCGAGCTCGTCACCGGCGAAACCTTGCGCGTGGCCGAGCTGACCGCAGTCATCGTCGTCATGGCCCTGACCCTCGTCTACACCTACCTGGGCGGGATGAAAGCCGTCATCTGGACCGACGTCGTCCAGTTCGGCATCTACGTTGGCGGCGGCGCCATCGCTCTCGGCAGCCTCTTCGCCCAAATCCCCGGCGGCTGGGCCACCGTCGCCGCCGAAGCCGGCCACAAGTTTGCGATGTTCGACTTCTCGCTCAATTGGCAGACGAGTTACACCTTCTGGGCCGGCCTGCTGGGTGGCACTTTTCTCACCCTCGCCAGCCACGGCACCGACCAGTTAATGGTGCAGCGGCTATTGGCCGCCCGCAACCTGCGCGAGAGCCGCCGGGCCCTCATCGCTAGCGGGTTCATTGTCTTTGCTCAGTTCTTGCTCTTCCTGGTGATCGGGATTCTGCTTTATGTTTTCTACCACCACGTCCCCCCGAGCCAGAGCTTCGCCAACCCCGACCGGATTTTCCCGATCTATATGGTCAGCCACCTGCCCGCCGGCATCAGCGGCTTGATGGTCGCCGGCGTGCTCGCCGCGGCCATGTCGACCTCCAGCGCCACCCTGAACTCCCTAGCCGCCTCCACGGTGGTGGATTTCTACCGCCCGCTGGCCGGCAGCAGCCAAGATCCCGGCGAGCTATTGCGCCGCTCTCGGTGGGTGACCGTCGTCTGGGGCGGCCTGCTGATTGGCCTGACCATGCTGGCCCGCCAGTGGGGACCGGTGCTGGAAGCCGGCCTTACCATCGCCTCCATCACCTACGGAGCGCTGCTGGGTCTTTTTCTCTTGGGACGCCTGGCGCCGCGCGCCACCCCTGCCGGTGCTGCCGCCGGGATGCTGGTGGGGCTGGCGGCCATCCTCTACGTCAAATTCTTCACTTCTCTGGCCTGGACCTGGTACGTGCTCGTCGGGACGCTCATCACCTTCGTCGTGGGTCTGCTCCTGAGTGAGGTCTTGCCGCGGAGGGCGGGGAGTTCCCGATGAAGCAGCAACCTACCCTCATCCGCGGCCTGGGTCTCGTCGGCTCGGCTTCGGTGGTGGCCGGAACCATCATCGGTACCGGCATTTTTCTTGTTCCTTCTTCTATCGCCCGCCAGGTGGACTCAGTCGGGCTGGTCTTCGCCGTCTGGGTTGTTGGGGGACTGCTTTCGCTGGCCGGCGCCTTGAGCTACGCCGAGTTGGGCGCCGCCCTGCCCGAGGCCGGCGGCGAATATGTCTTCCTGCGTCGCGCCTACAGTCCGCTGTGGGGCTTCTTCTACGGCTGGGAGCAGTTCGTCATCGGCAAGACCGGCTCCATCGCCACCATTGCCACCGCCTTCGCTGTCTTCCTCGGCTATTTCTTCGCCACGCTGAACGACGAGCTGTTCCGCCTGCCGCTGGGCTTCGCCACCTGGTCGCTCACCGGTGCCCAGGCCATCTCTCTCATCGCCATCGTCGGCCTGACCCTCATCAACTACCTCGGCATCATCCTCGGCGGCGCCGTGCAAATCATCTTCACCCTGCTCAAAGTCGCCATCATCCTCGTCCTGGTGGCATTGGGATTTGCGCTGGGCCAGGGTTCCTGGTCGAACTTCACTCCCTTCTTCACCCCGCTCGGCGCGGCAGCCGACACCCTGAGCGCCTTCGGCGTGGCGCTGGTGGCGGCGCTGTGGGCCTACGACGGCTGGAATAACCTCACCATGGTGGGCGGCGAGGTGCGCGACCCCGAGCGCAACATTCCGCGCGCGCTCATCTTTGGCGTGCTCGGCGTGGGCATCGTCTACATGCTGGCCAACGCCGTCTTCTTCTACATCCTGCCGCTCGAGGCCGTCAAAGCCTCCTCGCGCGTCGCCCAGGACACCGCCCGCGCTTTCCTCGGTGAGTGGGGCGGCTGGTTCATCACCGTGGGGGCGCTGATTTCCACCTTCGCCACCCTCAACGGC
>DATEUS010000204.1:0-7296 GCA_035282985.1 Candidatus Acidiferrales bacterium | reverse complement strand
CGGGGTCATCGGGGTCGACGAGGGCGTCCAGCAGCCAGGGGCTGAGCCCGTCCACCTTGATGATCACCAGCCGCGGCCGCACCGGAGAGTTTCCAGCGGGTTCGGCTGCTGCCAGTGACAGCGCGCACACCAGCACCATCGCCACGAAAACCATCACACCTGCAAGAGGCACGCGGCGCATACGCCTATCGCCCCCCCGCGGCCGCCACGGCGGTCTTTGCAGAAAGCATCTGTTCCAGACCCCGCACCAGTTCCAGTGAGACCTGATGGGTCTCGGCCCGCCAGGCCTCTTCCGTATCGATGGAGCATTGGCTCAAGGTAGAGTCCAGTTGCGCCAGCTGCTGGCGCAGTTGCGGCCGGCAGCGGTTCACCTCCGCTCGCAAGGCCTCCTCGGAGATGGAGGCGCTCAGCACTTGCTGCAGGACAGCCAGGTGGGACTCCAGGTTGCTGGGATAGGCTCTCTGGCTGTCGCAGCCGGCCTTCTGCGCTTTCTCGATTTCCTCGCGGGTCTTCTTCAGGAACGCCCGCAGCAGCTCGCGGCGCTCCTTTTCCTGCTCGGCCTGCTCTTTCTCATAACGGCTGACGGCCCTGGCTTCCACTGCAGCGAGGTGGCGCGCAGATTCTTCCTGGTTGCCCAGCGTGTGCGCCCACACCTGCCGGGTCAGGTGCAGGGTAGCGCTCAACTCGGGGAGCTCTCGGTCATCGGGCAGCCGCAACTGCTGCTGGTAGAGTTTGGCGTACAGCTTCACTAGAATCTTCTCGAATCTCTTTGCGTCCACCGGGTCAGCCTGGAGGAAATAGTTGAGGGGTGGGGTGAGTGAGGCCAGGGAGCCGTAATCCTCCAGCGGCTGGGAGACAAAGTCGGCCAGGCGGACTTCGTGCTGCCAGGCTTCCAGTCGGCGCTTCAGTTCCGCGCGGCGGGTTTCGGGGTCTCCGCCCGGCGGGACTTTGAGACGGTCGGCCATCTTGTTGCGAATCTTCTCTACGCTCTGGCAGAGCGCCCGGTCCTCGGCCGCCCGCAGGCTCGCGTACTGCACGTGAGCCAACCGTTCTTCCTCGGGAATGGCCTTGACCAAAGGATTCAACACCCGCTTGTCGGCCAGCTCCTGGAGGGTAGGAGCGACGTCGGGGTCAAAGTAAAGGTTGGCTTCCAGAGCCAGGCGGAGCTCCTCGATGCCTTTGCTGGAGCTCTTGTCCACCAGAGGAGTGAAGCTCTTCTTGTTGGCGGCGTAGGCGATGAGGCGGTAGGGGAGGCGCTCCAGGTCGAACGTGCCGGTGGTGAGGCTCAGCCACTCCTTGGCCATGACCATCAACTGCTGGTTGCGCTCGCGGGCTTTCGGGTTCCCCTCCGCGAAGAAGTCGATGGCGATGATGGGTCGCAGCGCCAGGTTGGTTTCGAAAGTGTAGAGGGCCAGCGGGATGAGCTCGTCGGGACGCTCACGGGCCAGGCGCTGCACCTCCGGGTGGGTGTGGGGGTTGTAGGGCAGGTCGAAGGGGTTGGCTACTTTCCACCAGCCTGGGTCGGGCTGCGCCTTCAGACGGGGGTCGTAGTAGAGCACGCCGCCGACCGGAACCCGGACGCCGTTGCCTGCGGAGCGATGGACGGGCTCGTAGCGCAGCAGGTGCTCGTTGGCCGCACTCTGCAGCCAAGCCGAGCTCTTGGCCAGCTTCTGGCGCACGCCGCTCTCGTAGTTGAAAACCAGCTCCACCGAGTCGGCATGGTCGAGCCAGCGGCCGAAAAAGGAACGGCTGCGCAGGAGGTGAAAGCGGAGGTCACTGGTCGCATCGAGCCAGGGGGCCTCCTCTGCGCCGCTGTACTCCTTATCCAGGAGCCAGTGGACAGCCAGGTAGGCCCGTTTGAATTCGCGGTCACCGCGGTCCTTGCGGCGGATGAGGTAGGAGCGGTAGAGGAACTGAGCCGGGTTGAAAACGCCGGCCCAGTTCAGCCCGCGCCGCAGGACCGCCCAGATGGTCTCGCCGCGGGGTATGGTGTCGACGTTGGCGAGGTGCACCACCGGGTCGGGCACCATCAGGTTTGCTTCTTCCGGGTTGGTGCGGATTCCTTCCAGGCGCGCGTTGAGTTTTTCCACCGTTTGTTCAGAGGCGGAGGGAGTGCCGGCTGGGAACGGTAGGAAGGCGCGCACCGTGCGCCACCAGCCCGGGCCCGAGGAACCGTAGACCCACAGGGCGATCCACTGCCCGTTTTCGTCGTCGCTCAGGCTGCGGTCGAAAGCGAACGTGGCCAGGGGGTGGAAGTGAAGCTCGCCGTCCTGCGTGCTTTCCGTGCCCAGCGTGAAAAGGAGGATCGGCGACTCGCCGTTTTCCGTTGCCGCGCAGCGAGAAGGCTCGCTCCGCACTACCAGGTGAGCGGCCTCGGCGGAGAGGAGACGACCGACAGGGACTTTGCTCGAGGTCTCCGCCGCTAGAGCCGACCCGGCGGGAGAGAGAAGCAGGCAGAAACTGAGGATTACCGTCAGCGACTTCCGCCCGGCCGTGGAGTGCCTGCTCAACATTCTGACGCTCTTCGCCCCCCTAGTTTACTCGTTAGTTGCGCCTATGCGAAGAGGGGTTGACTCTGGGCGTCGGCTTAGAAGTCGATGGAGAACTTACCCCGGAACAGGCGGCCCCGGCCGTTGTAGAAGCCCAGGGCGTCGGGGGCATCGAGGTTCTCCTGCACGTCGCGAGGATTGAAGTGGTTGAGGATGTTGAAGACTTTGACCCCCACCCGCACGGTGCGCTTCTTTCCAAAGGCTTTGACCTTGAAGTCCTTGAAGATCTGCGAGTCGAAGCTGGCAAAGGTAGGGAAGCGTCCGCCCTGGTTGCGCGCGCCCACGAAGTTCTGGGTCTCGTCCAGCAGGGAGAAGGGGAAGCCGCTGTGCACGTCCAACACCGGCGCCCAGCGCACACCCCAGAATAGTTCCACCTCGCCCCACACCAGCACCCGGTTGGGCGCATCGAAGGGCAGCCGCGAGCGCTCGTTGGCCCGAATGATGGGATCCTCGAAGTTGCCGAAAAACTCCTGGAAGCCGTTGAGATCGCCGGTCGATTCTGAATGGACGTAGGAGACGTTCAAGAAATTGTCTTCGCGGAAACGATAGTTCGCCGTCACCTGGAATTCGCGGTAGCGGCTGCGGCCCCGCGAGGCCAGCAGCAGTGTGGGCACACCGGCGACGGCGTCGAAGGGATCAAGGACATATTGGTTGCGCCCCTCCCGTTGCAGATAGCCCAGGCGCAGTAGAAGCCCCCGGCCCAAGTCGCGGTCGAATTCGAGGTTGAAAGCCAGATGACGGGGATTCTCCGCCTCGGTCAGCCGGTTGATGAAGGTGCGGGGGCCCTCCGCCACCGTAACCCCATCGGCCGCAAACAGAGTCACTACCCGTTGCTGCAACTGCTCGAAGGTCCCCACGTTCAACGGCACTTTGTCGTAGAACAGTCCGGCGCCGCCGCGCAGCAGGGTGCGATTGTCAGAGGTGAGCACGTAGGCGAAGCCCAGTCGCGGGGCCAAATTGTTCTCGTCCGCCAGAGTGTCGCGGTCGTAACGCAGGCCCAGGTCCAGGGTCAGCCGGCGAGCGGGGGTCCACTTGTCGTGCAGGAACAGCGTGATCTCGTCCTTCTGGCGGCCGAGCAGCGGCGCCCCGACGAACGCGATGCGCTCGGCCAGGGTGTCGTCGGCGCGGCGCACTTCCACCGTCTTGCTTTGATGGGTGCCGCGGAAGGTGTCGTGCGAGTAGAAAACCCCCAGCTTCAGCAGGTGTTGGCCGTGAGCCTGCCGGGGGGCGAGACTGTAAACCTCCAGCCACTCGTAACGCCGGCTGATGCGGTTCTGGGTGTTGAAGAAGCTGCCGAAATTCCTTTCCGGACGAAGGATGTAAGTGTCTCCCGGGGCGGCGGCATAGACGTCGACATCAAAGTCTTTCACGCTGAAGGTGGATTCCAGCAGCGAGCCGTTGCCGAAGATGTAGCGGTCGCGCAAACCCGCCATCCAGCCGCGCTGGCGGTAGTTGGCGCTTACCGGCTGCGGGTTGAAGGTGTCGAGGGTGGCGAAGCGCTGCTTTTCCGGGTAGACACTGAACACCGTGGTTAACTGGTGGGTGGGAGCCAAGGTGGCATCGAGCTGGGTAAAAGAATCAAAGCTCTCGATGTCGGTATCCTGTTCCAGTTCCGGCAGGCTGGTCACCGGGTGGCGAGTCAGCCGGTACTCAAACGATTGCAGGAAGGCCAGCTTGCCTTGCACTAGGGGGCCGCTGAAGGTCACGCGTGGCGTAGCCGCTTCGATGCCGCGGATGTGGCCCTCCCGCCGCCGCAGGCGGGGGAGAAAATTGTTGAGGGAAAAGGTGAACTTGTCGGTGGATGGCTTGGTCTCGATGTTGGTGACGGCGCCGGCGAACTTGCCATACTCGGCGGCGTAGGGATTGGGCAGAACTTCTACTTCTTCGATCACGTCGACGGGCAGGCTGATGGCCTGCTCGCCCGTGGCCGGGTCGGTGACGTTGGCGCTGTTGACCAGCCAGCCACTCTGCGTCGAGGGCGCTCCCTTGATGTTCATCAGTCCATCCGGGCCCCGCACGACGCCCGGGACCAACGGCAAGGCTTCCACAAAGCGCTCGCTGACCAGAGGGGCGTTCAGCAAGGTTGCGCTCTCGATATCCGCCCGGGAAGTGGTGAATTCGGTCTGCAATCCTTGAGTTTGCCCTTCGACCGTAATCTCGGATTCAAGCGGCCGCAGTGTGAGAGTAAGAATGACCTCAACCCGGGCCCCGCTCTCGACGGCCACGTCCTGCCGGGCTTCTTGATAGCTTTCCAGCGTTGCCGAAAGTGTGTAGGTTCCCGCCGGCACGCCACTGAAACTGTAGGCGCCGGTCGCGTCGCTCTCGGCGGAGAAGCGCACCGCCGGGTCCGCTTTCGAGACCAGTGTCATCTGCGCCCCGATCAGGTAGAGTGGCTCGCCGTCCGCTCCCACGGTGCGCGCGCGCCCGTACACTTCGCCCCCGGTCTGCCCCCACAGGGTGACCGGCAGGAGCAACAAGAGGGCAACCAGGAATATCCGGAGTGGAATTGGCTGGGAACGGCGTGACTTCAAGATCTTGACAGGCTTCCTTTCCTGTTCCCTTACACTGCGTTAGATAATACTCCAGTGGTTTTCGTTGCCAAAAAACAAGCGCCGCGAGCGGTTGCTCCGGCGCCAACACTCAGCTTAGGGGCTTTCTGCGCTGGTGTCAAGAAAGCTCCGTCCGTGGCTGTGCTATGATGGCTTTCCGTTGCTGAGGAGCCCCGTGCCGCGCTACACCCTCGAGCATGCCCGCGCTGGCCTCCGAATCAAGCTGCCGGAGATTGAGACCTGGGAGAACCAGTTCCCCGGCTATGAAATCACCACCGTGATTCCCGAGTACACCTCGGTGTGCCCGCTCACCGGATTGCCCGACTTCGGCACTCTCACCATCCGCTACCAGCCCGATCGCCGGTGCCTGGAGCTGAAGTCGCTCAAGGAATACATTCTGGCCTACCGCAATCTGGGCATCTTCTATGAGAACGCGGTCAACCGGGTTCTCCGCGACGTGGTGGCCGCCTGTCGGCCGGTGTGGGCAGAGGTGGTGGGGGAGTTCACGCCCCGCGGCGGGCTTCGCACCAGCGTGCGGGCGCGCTATCAGCGCCGCGGCGGGCGACAACGGCAAGCTCGAAAGCGGCGGCGGACACGGCTATAATAGACACGCCCCCGAAAGTGGGAAACCCCTCTGGCGCAGGAGAGTGGCCACGATGGCAAAGTTCACTCTGGAAGAGCATCGCCGCGTGGGCCCGGTCCTGGTCGTGGGTTTGACCGGGCGACTGGTGATGGGAGACGGCGACGAAAAGCTGGATGCCGCGCTGCAAGTCCTCATCAACCGCGGGGAGCGGGCACTGCTGCTCGACTGCGCCGATGTGTCGGCCATCGACAGCCAGGGGATCCGGGCCTTAGTGCGCAACACCGTTTCGCTGCACAATCGCGGCGGCCACCTCAAGCTGCTGCGGCTGACTCCGCGCGTCCGCACCGTGCTTGAGGTGACCCGCCTGCTCAGTGTGATCGAAGCCTTCGAGGACGAAGACGCCGCCCTGCGCAGCTTCTAGCGCCCGCGCGGCGGGAGGCAATTCCATGCCCTTGATGCGTGACCTCGTTTTCTGGCTCTCCACCAAAAAGGCTTTTACCGGACCTATCGCTCGCACCGGGATGCGCCTGGGCTTCGCCAAGCGCTTCATCGCCGGCGAGACCCTGGAGGACGGCCTGCGCGCTGCCGCCGAGCTCAACGCCAAAGGGCTGAAGGTCATCATGAACCGTCTGGGCGAAAACGTGACCGACCGCCGGGAAGCGGAGGAATCTGCTGCCTGCTACCGCGAGATCCTGCAAGAGTTGACCCGGCGCAAGATTGACGGCAGCACCTCCATCAAGCCCACCCAGCTCGGCCTCGACTTCGCCCCCGACCTCTGCCGCGAGCTCACTCTCTCCGTCGTACGCGAAGCCGCCGCCCTGAACAACTTTGTGGAAATCGATATGGAAAGCTCGGCCTACACCCAAGGCACGGTGGAGCTTTTCGAGGCCGTTCGGCGCCAGCACGAGAACGTCGGCCTGGCCGTGCAGTCCTACCTCTATCGCAGCGAGGCCGACCTGAAGCGCTTGCTGCCGCTCCACCCCAAGATACGTTTGGTGAAGGGCGCCTACCGCGAGCCGTCCTCCATCGCCTTCCCCAAGAAGAAGGGCGTGGACGAGAACTTCGGCAAATTGATGCGGATGCTTTTCTCCGACGGCTTTATTCCCGCCATCGCCACCCACGACGAAAAGATGTTGGTGCTGGCCAAGGAAATCGCGCGGGTGAAGAACTGGACCAACGATCGCTGGGAGTTCCAGATGATTTTCGGCGTGGCGCGCAACCTCCAAGAACAACTGGTGCGCGAAGGCTACCGGATGCGCGTCTACATTCCCTACGGGACCGAGTGGCTCCCCTACTTCATGCGGCGCCTCTCTGAACGCCCCGCCAATCTCTGGTTCGTGGTGAAGAGTATTCTCAAAGGGGGCTAGTATGCGCGCCAAAGCACTGGCTGGCATCCTGAGCGCCTTGCTTCTGACCGGTTGGTTCAGCTTGGAAGATGAGAAGAAGAAACCGGAGCCCGAGGCGCCCTCCATCGCTCTGCACGAGGCCGAGATCCTGATCTACCTGCTCCCGGTGTCGAAGCAGCTCCGTGGAAAAGGGCTGGAAGTCGGCTGGGAGCTGCTCGACCGGCCCGGCCTGAACCAGGAGGACTACTACAATTTCTCTGTTTTCCCCG
>DATEUS010000203.1:0-7180 GCA_035282985.1 Candidatus Acidiferrales bacterium | reverse complement strand
CAGCACAGCACCAGCAGAATCAGCCAGAGCAGAAACTTGGTCATCGCCTTCTTTTCTCCTCCCCTCCCACCGCTACCCTATTCTACGCGACCCACGCCGCCAAAGTTCCCGCCTCCCTGCGCCGCGGCCACGTGGAGTGCTGACTTCAGTTCAGCCCAGCGGCTCCGGCCGCTGGGCCCCTGTGGCAGGAGCCACAGGGTTGAACTTCTGTCTGACGGGTCCCTGTGCGGCGGTAGCTTCCTGCAAATTAGGACAGTACGCGCTGGCGTTCTTCATTGACTCCCCGTCAGTTCCGTCCTACCATGGAGTTGGCTGCCGGCGCACGGGGCAGCCCCCGCCCCAGAGAGGACACGCCATGGCCAAGAATACACTCACCATCATCGACAACCGCACCGGCAAGGACTACGAAGTCCCCGTCACCGACGACACCATCCGCGCGATGGACCTGCGCCCCATCAAGGTGAAGGACGACAACTTCGGCCTGCTGAGCTACGACCCCGCCTTCACCAACACCGCCTCTTGCCGCAGCACCGTCACCATGATTGACGGCGACAAGGGCATCCTCTGGTATCGCGGCTACCCCATCGAGCAGTTGGCGGAGAAGTCCAACTTCCTCGAGACCGCCTACCTGGTGCTGCACGGCGAGCTGCCCAGCCGCGAAGAGCTCGAGCACTGGACCGATGAGATCACCCACCACACCTTCTTGCACGAGAACGTCAAGAAGCTGGTGGCGAGCTTCCGCTACGACGCCCATCCCATGGGGATGCTGGTCAGCACGCTGGCGGCGCTCTCCACCTTCTACCCCGAGGCGAAGCAAGTGCGCGACCCCGAGGTGCGCAAGAAGCAGGTCTACCGCCTGATCGCCAAGACCCCCACCCTGGCTGCCTTTGCCTACCGGCACAGCCGCGGCCTGCCATTCGTCTATCCCGACAACGACCTCAGCTACGCCGGCAACTTCCTCAACATGCTGTTCCGGATGAGCGAGGTCAAGTACGAGCCCAGCCCGGTGCTGGAAAAAGCGCTGGACGTGCTCTTCATCCTGCACGCCGATCACGAGCAGAACTGCAGCGCCAACGCCATGCGCAGCGTGGGCAGCTCCATGGCCGACCCCTACTGCTCGGCGGCGGCGGCGGCGGCGGCTCTCTACGGCCCGCTGCACGGCGGCGCCAACGAGGCCGTGCTGCGCATGCTGGACGAGATCGGCACGGTCAAGAACGTGCCCAACTTCATTGAGCGGGTGAAGACCGGCGAGGGGGGCGTGCGCCTGATGGGCTTTGGCCACCGCATCTACAAGAACTACGACCCGCGCGCCAAGATCATCAAGCAGATCGCCGACCAGGTCTTCGAGATCACAGGGCGCAACCCGCTGCTCGAAATCGCCTTGGAGCTGGAGCGGATCGCGCTGCAGGACGACTACTTCGTCAAGCGGCGCCTCTACCCCAACGTCGACTTCTACAGCGGCATCATCTACCAGGCCATGCAGTTCCCGGTGGAGATGTTCCCGGTGCTGTTCGCCATCGGGCGCATGCCCGGCTGGCTGGCCCAGTGGCAGGAGATGCTGCTCGACCCCGACCAGAAGATCGCCCGTCCGCGCCAGGTCTACGTCGGCCACCAGCGGCGCAATTACGTGCCGCTGGAGAGTCGCACTGACGTGGCCGCGGCCGCCAGCTAGGCGACCGAAACTCGAACAGCGAAAAACCGAACCTCGCGCGAAACCCCCACCCTCGCTCGAGCCCGGTGGCACCTGCCACCAGGATACTGCCTTTAGCGAGTTTCCTTGTTCGAGATTTTTCGGCTTTCGCGGCTACTGGCGCAGGTGGGAGAGGGTCAGCTCCAGCGCCACCAGAGTGTTGAAGATGGCCAAGACCTGGCGGCGATAGCTGAGGATTTCCTCGAAGGCGCGGCGGGAATGGGGCTCGTGCCGCCACAGCCGCTGCCAGCGCGACAACACCTTGTCGGGAACGGCGATGTCGCGCCGCAATTGCTCCAACGAGTGGCCGCGCATAAGCAGCCCGTAGAAGTAGGCGGCCTCGCGGTGCGGCGGCTCCAGCTCGCCGCGGCGCCTGGCTTCGCTGTCCAGTGTCTCAGGCATCTCCGGCGTCCCCCGGCGAAGAAACAACCTATAGCGCAACCACCGCCCCCGATGCAAGTCCCTTGTGCAACCGGAGGAGGAGCGCCCCGCCGGGAGGGGCCAAGCCCCTCCCCTACATAACCATAAGAGTGTCTCCAATCAGGCGAGGAGTACGCGGGCTTGACAGGAATTGGGTTAACCGGTATTAATGCCTGCTCTTTACCTGAATTAAACTTCGACTCCCGTGGACCGGTTGACGCACAGCGCGCTCCTCTGCTCGTTCCTCCTGCTCCTGGCCGCCGCTTCGCTTTCGGCACAAACGGCCGCCGCCGAGGCGCCGGAGGAGCCGGACTTTTTCTTCCTCACCGGCGGCCCCTACACCCAGAAGAAAAACTCGCCCCAGATCATCTGGGCCAATCAATGGCTTCTTGCCGGCGTCGCCGGCACTGAGACCCGCGACTACGTCGGCGCCGGGCGCTTCGAGTGGGGCCTGACCGACCGCTGGGAGGCCGACTTTGAGTTCGGTGCCCTCTCCTTGCACGAGCGCACGCTGGGGCTGACCACGTTTTCTGAAAGCGGGGCCGACGACTTGTTGGTCGGCGTGCGCTACCGCCTGTTGCGCGAAGAGTCTGCTCCCCTTACCTTAACCACCGGGCCGCAACTCATCGCCCCACTGGCCAGCCGGCGCCGCGGCCTCGGCAGCGGCGAGATGGCTTATGCCTGGGACGTCGCCGCTGCCAAGGATTGGGGCGGACCGGTCTTCTTGGTCGCTTCGGTCAATCTCAGCCTGACCCCCGATGTGCCGGCTTTCCCCGATGGCTCCGGGCCGAGATTCGATTTGAGCGCGGTGAACTGGGGCGCCGCCCTCGGCTGGCGGGCGCTGGAACGCGCCACCGCTGACGGAGCCAATCACGACATTCACGTGCTGCTGGAGCTGGGCGGGGCGCGGGAAGATGCGCTCGAGGCCGGGCAGCGCCTACGCTCCACTGACGTCCTCTTCAGCCCCGGCCTGCGCTACGGTTTTCTCAGCCGGGCCGGGGCGCTGGCGGAGATCGGCGTGGCCGTCCCCATCGGCGTTACCGACAGCGCCCCCGACTGGGGCCTGATTCTGCAGGTGCAGTACGAATGGCCCTCGCTCTTCTGAGCCGAGCGCGCCCAGCCCCTTGACGTGCACCACGCTTAAGTGCTATTCATACTCTGTATTAACTGAGGTTAACTCGAAAGGCCCGCGACTACGTCGGGGCCGGGCAGGGCGTGATGAAAACTCCGGGATGGCTTCTGGGCACACTGATTCTGCTGCTAGTGGCAGCGGCGGCGCTGGTTCTACTGATTAACGACCGAGCAGCCACCGCCAGGACGGCTTCGGCCGACAACGGCACCGAGGCCCGCAGCCGCGCCGTCGCGGCCGGGCACGCCCGCCACCTCCCTCCCACCAAGGGCAGCGGACTCTACCAGTACGGGCACCCCGGTCACCGGCGCTTCGAGGCCAGCCAAGTCTACGACCCCGCGCTGCCGCCTCCCGGTCCGGCGCCGAACGGCGTGCGCGAGTACACGCTGGTGATCGAAGAGAACGTCCCCCACGAAGTCGCTCCGGGCGTAGTAATCCCCGCCTGGACGTTCAATCGCACCGTGCCCGGGCCGGTGCTGCGGGCGACTGAAGGCGACCAGGTGCGCATCACCCTGGTCAACAAGGGCACCCTGCCCCACACCATCCATTTCCACGGTATTCATCCATCTTCGATGGACGGCGTCTTCGAGCTGGTGGCTCCGGGCCAATCCTTCACTTACGAGTTCATCGCCCGGCCCTTCGGCGTCATGCCCTACCACTGCCATTCCATGCCCACTTCGCAGCACATCCACAACGGCCTCTACGGCATGATGATCATCGACCCCAAGGGCGGCCGCAAACCGATGCGAGAGCTGGCGATGGTGATGAGCGCTTTCGACCTCGACCGCGACGGCGAGGCTGAGTTCTACGCCTGGAACGGCCGCGCCTTCCAGTACGCCGACAACCCGGTCGAGCTCATCCAGGGCGAGCCGGTGCGGATGTACGTGATGAACTTCTTCGAGGAAGCCATGGTGCCGCACCTGCACGGCAACCTGTATCATTTCTACCCCTCCGGCACTCAGCTCACCCCCAGCGAGTACACCGACGTCAAAACCCTGAGCATCGCCGAGCGGGGAATTCTCGAGTTCCAGTACGACTACCCCGGCACCTACATGTTCCAGTGCCACGTCACCGAGCACATGGAACAGGGACTGATGGGCTGGTTCCGGGTGGCGGAGCAAACCGCCGACGCCGGCCACGGAGGCCACTGAGCCCGGCCGCGACCGGCGACGGGATGATTTCATGACCACCCCAAGTACAGCCTCCACGCGCACGCCCGATTCGGGCACGCGCCTGCTAGTCTGGGCCAGCGCTCTGCTGCCCCTGTTGCTGCTGGGCGGCATCCTCTACCTGTTCCTCGCCCACGGCGTGGGCGTGGACCTGGCCGGGCCGATTCCCATCGAGAAGCTGGAGTTCGAGCGAGTGGTGCTGCGGCCGGGAGAAATCGCCGCCCACGTCATCAACACCGGCCCCGAACCGCTGACCATCGCTCAGGTGCAGGTGGGCTGGACCAACCGCGCCAACTGGGAGTTCAGCGTGGCCCCCGGGCCCATCCTCCCGCGCCTGGGCCGCGCCGTGGTCAGCATCCCATATCCCTGGACGCCGGGCGAGCCCTATGAGATCGTCCTCATCACCGCCAACAGCCTGGTCTTCACCCACGAGATCGAGATTGCCGCGGAAACCCCGCGCCCGGGCGCGCGCATGCTCGGCGCCTTTGCCCTGCTGGGGATTTATGTCGGTGTGATTCCCGTCTTCCTGGGAATTCTCTGGCTGCCCTTCCTGCGCAGCCTGCCGCAGCACTGGTATTTCTTCCTGTTGAGTCTGACTGCCGGGCTGCTGGTCTTCCTGGGCGTGGACGCGCTCGAAGACGCGCTCGAGAACGCCGAGCACGTCCCGGGGCCTTACCAGGGAGTGGCGCTGATCCTGATCGGGCTGAGCCTGAGCCTGCTCGGCCTCTACGCGGTTTCGGGCTGGCTCAAGCGACAAGGGGCAACTACCGAGGCGGGGGTCGGCTTGCTGCTGGCCTACACCATTGCCTTCGGCATCGGCGTGCACAATCTGGGCGAAGGGCTGGCGATTGGCGGCGCCTACGCCTTGGGCGAGTTCTCCACCACCGTGCTGCTGGTGGTGGGCTTCATGGTGCACAACCTGACGGAAGGTGTGGCGGTGGTGGCGCCGGTGGTGCGTTCCACGTTCCGGTGGTCCCATCTGGTGTGGCTCGGTCTGCTGGCAGGCGGGCCCACGATTGCTGGCACGCTACTGGGCGGCTTCGCCTATACGGCGCTGTGGGCGGTGCTGTTTCTGGCCATCGGCGCCGGCGCCGTCTTCCAAGTGGTGATTGAAATCACGCGCCACATGATCCGGGAGAAGGGCGCAGCAGCACTGGTGAGCGGCATGAGCCTGGCCGGGTTCGCTCTCGGCCTGCTGGTGATGTACGCCACCGCCCTTTTCGTTACGGTGTAGAGAGTTCCGCTTCCGGGCAGGCATCCGCCCGGACCGACGACATTCAGCGCAGGAGAAACGAGGGACCCAAAACGAGCGCAGTCCTCGCCGCCTGGAGGCATCGCCTGCGGACGCTGGCCCGCCGCGAGGTCTGGTACTACCTGGGTCCGGCCTTCGTAGCCAGCGTGGCCTACATCGACCCGGGAAACTTCGCCACCAACATCGCCGCCGGGTCGGACTTCGGCTATCAGCTGCTGTGGGTGTTGCTGTGGTCGAACCTGATGGCGATGCTGGTGCAGTATCTCTCCGCCAAGCTCGGCATCGCCACCGGGCGCACCCTGCCGCAGAACTGCCGTGCCCACTGCCCTCCCTGGCTGAACCTGCTGCTGTGGGTAGCGGCGGAAATCGGGGCTCTGGCTACTGACCTGGCGGAGTTTCTGGGGGCTGCTCTGGGTTTCTATCTGCTGTTCGGACTGCCCCTGCTGCCCGCCGCCCTGCTCACCGGTGTCATCGTCTTCCTGATTCTGGCCGCAGAGCTAGGCGGCTTTCGTCGGTTGGAATACGTGATCATGGGCTTCGTGGCGGTGATCGGGGCGGCCTACGCGCTGGAGATGGTGCTGGCCCGGCCGGACTGGGCGGCCATCGGGCGCGACACGCTGATCCCGCGCATCAATTCCCAGAGCATTTATCTCGCGGTGGGGATGCTGGGAGCGACGGTGATGCCGCACGTGGTCTACCTGCATTCGGCCTTGGTGCTGCCGCGCCGTCTGGAGAACGACAGCGCGCACGCCCAGCGCCACCTGCGCTTGGAGCTGGCCGATGTGCTGGTGGCGATGAACGCCGCTTGGCTGGTCAACGCCGCCATGGTGGTGATGGCCGCCGCCGTCTTCTACCACCGCAGCCTGTCGATCCAGTCCATCGAGGAAGCCCACCACACCCTGCTGCCCCTGCTGGGCGGCAGCGCCGCGGCCGCCTTTGCCGTGGCCCTGCTCTGCTCGGGGCTGTCGTCTTCCACCGTGGGCACGATGGCCGGGCAGGTGATCATCGAGGGCTTCCTCAACATTCGCTTCAGCATCTTCCTGCGGCGGCTGTTGACGATGATTCCGGCCCTGGTGGTGATTGCCTGGGGACTCAACCCGCTGAAAATTCTGGTGCTGAGCCAGGTGGCGCTCAGCTTCTGCCTGCCCTTTGCGCTGGTGCCGCTGATTGCCTTCACCAGCCGGCGGGCGGTGATGGGAGATATGGTGAACCGCCGTCTGACCACCGCGGCCGCCGTCACCACCACCACGATTGTGCTGGCCCTGAACGGCCTCCTGCTCTACCAGACCTTCGGCGGCCACTTCTAGGCGCGCAGCGCCGGCCAGCGGCATGAGCGTGGCCGGGTTCGCCCTCGGGCTGCTGGTGATGTACGTCACTGGCCTCTTCGTCACTGTCTGAGCCTTTCCCCAAGAAAGCGGTTGCGAGTCGCTCGCATGAGTTCACGCGTGACGCTTGACTGCCTTCTGACCTGGCACTAGAGTCCTCACCAGAATGGGCCTTCACACTACCCTCACGCTTCT
>DATEUS010000202.1:0-4613 GCA_035282985.1 Candidatus Acidiferrales bacterium | reverse complement strand
AGCCTGGTGGGCGTAGGGCGGCTCATGGGCGCGCGCGCCCACGCCGTGGCAGACGGGATGAGACGGCTGGCCCGCGTAGCCGCCCTCGGCGATGCGCCGACGGATGAGGCGGTCGAGCTCCGGCAGGCTGGCGCCGTCGCGGGCATAGGCGACCGCTTCGTTGAAGATCTTCAGCAGCAACTCCAATAACTCGACATACCGCGGGGTGAGCTTGCCGGGGCAGAGGTTCTTGGTGAGGTCGGTCCAGTAGCCGTCGGCCACCACCCAGAGCTCAACCAGGGTGGGCTCGTCTTTCTGGATGGGCCGGTCGCTGGTAGCGGTGAAGGTAGCGATGCCGGGCCCCGACCACACCAGGGTGAACGCGCGTGCCATTTCTACCTTGCCCTGGTAGCCGACGCCGACGGCGTGGATGTGGCCCTCGATCATGGCCCCGACTTCGCTTTCCTTCATCCCGGGCTTCATGTGCTCGCGGGCGTACTCCATCCCCAGCGCCGCCAGCTCATTCGCCAGCCGCATGCGCTCAATCTCCTGCGGGGTTTTGATCATGCGGAGTTGGGCCAGCAGGGGCGCGGCGTCCACCAGTTTGCCGGCGACCCCGCGGAAGGCGTCGAAATAACCCTGGGTAAAGACGGTGGGTTCGCCGACCATCCGATCGCAAATCTGAAAGTTCTGGGAGAGCTCGATGCCAATCTTGTCGGTCAGGCCGCGCTCGCGGAGCACCTCGAGGCAAGTGTCGAGGGAGCGGGCCGTGGGGGGCCGCGGGTCGCGCTCGTCATAGCCCTTGAAGGTGCGGATATCCGTTGTCCAGCCGGTGCGCTGGGCGTCTTTCAGTTGGGGTTCGATGACGATGAGGGTAGGGTCGCCCTCGCTGGAGAAGACGGCAGCAGCGTAGCCCTTCATCGGCCAGTAGTTGGTGAGGTAGATGACGTTGTCGGGGGCGCGCACCACCAGGGCGCTGATGCCGTCCTTCTTCATCTGCTCGCGGACCCGATTCAGCTTCTGGTGGTCTACTGGATACGCCATCGGCTACCTCCCCGGGTTGGTTCCCTTCCAGGTCCAAGACGCTTCCTTGCCTTTGATCATGCGATAGAGCGCCGTGTGCAACGGCGCGCTCAGCCCGGCGCGCTCCGCCTCACGGGCAATGGCGCCGCCGAGAAAATCCACCTCGGTGCGCAGGCGATGGCGGACATCATACAGCATCGAAGGCGGGTGGTCGGTCTGAGCGCCGATCTTGTTCATCTCCCAGGGGTCCTCGTGGAGCTTGATGCCCAGGCCGGCGGCCACGGCCTTGCCTTCCTCGATCAGGTCATGCAGGAGTCGCCCCAGGTCTTCGAAGTTATCTTCCTGGGCGAAAAGGGGGCAATGGGGGAGCTCAGTCAGGGCGGCCACGGCGTTCACCGAGGCGTTGAAGATGAGCTTCGACCACTGGGCCGGGCGGGCGTCTTCCAGAGCCTCGACCTTCAGCCCGCCCTCGACGATGAGGGCGGCGGCTTCCTGCACCAGCGAGAACGGCGTGTTGGTGGGCTCGAAGGGGCCCATCCAGGTGGGAGTGTCGAGCTCCATCTGCACGTGGGTGTCGCTGTGGCGCGAGCCGCTCATGAAGGTGGTGGCGCGGATGACGTAGCCGCGGGTGAGCTCGGCGAGAATCTCTTCGTTGCCCAGGCCGTTCTGGGCGGAGATGACGGCGCCATGGTCGAACAGATGCGCCACCGGGGTGAAAGCGTCCGTCGTTTGTGTGGACTTGGTGGAGACGATACCGAGGTCGAAGGAGGGCAGTTGAGCAATGTCAGTGGTGGCCTTGAGCGAGGCGCTGAAGTCGCGCTTTCCTGACACGCGAATGCCCTGCTGGTTGATAGCCGCGGCGTGCTCCTCCCGGCGGACGAAGGCGTAGACCTCGGCCACGCGGGCCAGGTGCGCGGCGTAGAGGCTGCCAATGGCCCCGCAGCCGATGATACAGACGCGCTTTGTC
This sequence comes from Candidatus Acidiferrales bacterium, assembly GCA_035282985.1. GTDB lineage: Bacteria > Acidobacteriota > Terriglobia > Acidiferrales > 2-02-FULL-67-57 > DATEUS01. The sequence continues at coordinate 2,644 of DATEUS010000202.1, read as the reverse complement.
ATTGCCCGGTCGCGGCCCTTCACCGGGAAGCGGTCGGGGCCCGCTCGACGCACACGTTCTGCGAGACCTGGCCGGCGCGGGCACGCTCGAGGGCCTCAAAGAGAGTGCTGGCGTTGTTGAAGGAGTCGTCGATGACGATGCCGCTGGCGTAAAGCGCATCCTGCAGCGCGGCGCAGATGGCATGCACCGCCGCCCCTCCGCCCTCGCCCATGCCCTTGGCGCCATTGAAGGTGAAGGGCGAGGGCGTCTCGATGTGGTCGTAGCGCAGGTCGGGCATGTTCATCACCGTGATGGGGATGTAATCGCTGAAGGTGCTGGTGAGCATGTTGCCGTTCTCGTCGTAGACGCAGTTCTCCAGCAAGGCGGCGCCAATGCCGTGGGCGGTGCAGCCGTGTACCTGGCCGGCCACGATCTTGGGGTTGATGGCGCGCCCGCAGTCGTCCACCACGGCGTAGTCGAGAATGCGCGGCAGGTAGGTTTCCCGTTCGACCTCGACGACGGCGATGTGGAGCTGGGCGGCGTAGGCCAGAGTGAGGTTGCCGTACTTGCGCTTGATGTCGGGCAGCTTGAAGGGCGCCGCCCAGACGTAGCGGCAGTTCAGCGTCGTGTCGCGCAGCTTCTCGGGCAGCGCCGCGGTGTTGACGTAGACCAGGTTGGCCAGTCCCCAGTAGTTGATGGACTTTCCCGTGCCTTTGACCCGCACCTCGGGGCCCATTTGGCCCACGCCCAACTCCAGCCGGTCTTCCTTGGCCCCCAGAGCGAAGGCTGCCAAACGCTTGATCTCCGCTTTCAACTTCTGGGCGGCGCCGTGGGCGGCGCTGAGGCCGGTGACAGCGAACTGGCTGGCATAGGTGCCGGTGGTGCCGGTGTAGGCGTTCCACTCGGTGTCAAAGCCGATGCGCACGGTCACCAGGTCGGGGTGGACGTTGAGCACGTCGGCCACCACCTGGGCGGCGGTGGTCTCGTGGCCCTGGCCCTGGGGTACGGAGCCCACGCTGACGACGATGTTGCCGTCCACGCCCAGCTTGACGATGGCCGCCCCCGACTGCCCCGAGAAGGGCGCGTTGGGGTTGATGAGGCGCGACTGGCCGAAGTTGTTGGTGCCGGAGTCGAGCGTGGTGCCGATGCCGATGCCGAGCAGCCGCCCTTCGGCCCGCGCCTGCTTCTGCTTCTTCTGCCACTCCCCCCAGCCGACGCGCTTCTTGGCGATGTCTAACATGCGCGGGTAGTCGCCGGAGTCGTAGACGCAGCCGTTGGGCGTGGTGTAAGGAAACTCCTCCGGGCGAATGTAGTTGCGCAAGCGCATCTCGTCGGCGGGGATGCCGAGCTTGTGGCCGCAGATGTCGAGCACCCGCTCGATGAACCACAGTTGCTCCATGCGCGAGTAGCCGCGGTTGGGCCCAACGGGGCACTTGTTGCTGACCACCTGGGTGAAATCGGCGCGGTAGTTCTTGAAGCGGTAAACGCCCGGCAGCACCTGCGCCCAGATGATGCAGCCCAAGGGCTCGTAGCGGGGGAAGGCGCCGCAATCGTCAATGTGGCGGGATTCGATGGCGGTGATGCAGCCGTTCTTGTCGAGTGCCACCCGGGTATCGAGATACGTCCGCTCGTTGCCGTGCGCGCTGGCCTGCATGTGCTCGATGCGGGTCTCCACCCACTTCACCGGACGCCCGCCGGCCTTGCGCGAGGCCAGCGCCGCCAGGGCCATATAAACGTAGTTGGTGATCTTGATGCCGAAGCTGCCGCCGATGTCGTGGCTCTGGAAGCGCATCTGGTCGAAGCGGATGCCCAGCGCCATGGCCAGCAGTTGCATGCCGATAATGGGGAGGGAATTGTTGCCCAGGAAGTCGATGCGGCCGTCCGCCAGGTCCCAGCGGGCGATGACGGCATTGGTTTCCAGCGGGGTGCTGGAGAAGCGGTGGAAATGGAGGCGATCGATGCGCACGACGTGGGCGGCTTCTTTGAAGGCCTTGTCGACGTTGCCGTAGTCGAAGACGCCGTGATAGACGACGTTGGTGCCGGCTGATTCGTGGAGGATGGTTTTGTCGCTGAGGGCGGCTTCAGCCTCCACGATCGGGGGGAGAGGCTCGTAGTCCACCTGCACCAGTTCGGCCGCGTCCTCAGCGGCCAGGCGCGACTCCGCTACCACCGCTACCACCGGCTCGCCCTGATAGCGCGCCTTGCCGACCGCGATGGGGTAGTCAATGATTTTCGAGCCCGGCTCGGGGCCGATTTCCAGAAAGGGCTGGACGAGCTTGGCCACCTCCTCTCCGGTCAGCGTGCACACCACGCCGGGGGCGCGTTCGGCTTCGGACACATCCACCTTGAGAAGGCGGGCGTGACCGTAGGGGGAGCGCACCAGGCACATATGAAGCATCCCCGGCAGCTTGTAGTCGTCGACGAACTTTCCCTGGCCGCGTACCAGCCGCGCCTCTTCCTTGCGGCGCAGCGACTGGCCCACCCAGCGCACGCCGCCATTCTCCGGGCGAGCCAGCTTGACTTTCTTCGCCGGAGCTTTCTTGCGCGGCGCTGTCTTCTTCTTTGCGGGCATGGCCTTGCTCCTCAGCTCAATGCGGCTTGCAGGGCGTCAATCAATTTCTGCACATTCTTCTTGGCCAGCGGCTCCAGCAGCCCGCCGGCCACC
>DATEUS010000201.1:0-11829 GCA_035282985.1 Candidatus Acidiferrales bacterium | reverse complement strand
GATTGATCCTGCTGCGAGGTTGTCGGCTTCGGCTGCTTGAGGAGCAACAGCAACAGCACGACCGGCGTCCGGGCCTTGATGCTGTGGGGCAGGTTGGCGGGCATATACGCCCAGGTGCCGGCGCCCGCCTCCCGGGAGTCGTGACCCAGCGTCAGTTGGGCTTCTCCGCGCAGGAAATGGAGCAGGGCCGGCGTAGATGCCGTGTGTTCGGAAAGCTCCTGGCCGGCGTCGAAGCCGAAGACGACAACTTTCACCCAGTCGTCAACGTAGAGAGTGCGGGTCAGGATGCCGTTCGTGGGAATCTCTACCTGTTGAGCGAGATCGGCGATGTAAGTGTAGTGTGACTTCATATACCAGGAGGCTCCGAGGCAATCCGTCGCCATCTTAGGTTGCGCGCCGGGGCAAGTCAACGCCGGTCGGAAGGGGGAAAGCGCTTGCTTTCTTCCTCCTGGGGCAGTATGAGTCAGAGGGGGCAGAATTCCAGTCTGCTTGGGGAGGTTTCCATGAAAGCTCGGACACTCTTGCCGGCTGCGATCCTGGCGTGGTTGGTGGTGGCGGTGGCGGCGCAACAGCCGGGCGCAGCCCAATTGCTCACCAACGAGGAGGTGAACGAGTTTCTGTCCGAGGCCTTTTGGCTGGAGGGCGAGAAATGCCCGGTACAAAGGCGCAACGCCGTGGGCGCCCGGACGGAAGACGGGAACCTGGTGCTGGTGGCGTTAGTCGACACTTCGGCTTTTAGTTCGGAGTTTCAAGGAAAGTATGTGGGCGTGGTGGTAATAGGTAAGGGGAACGTGATGCTTGGCGAGAGCGCAATCAAGCCCGGCACTTACGGGCTGGGCAAGAAGAAGGGAACGGCCGAAGATGAGGAGACAGTGACGTTTGTGATCTACGATGTGTTTGGCACGGCGTTGGCCGAGGTGGCCGCGCGGAAAGACGAAGCCCTGCGGCCGGTCACGCCCATCCAGTTGAAGGCAGAGGCCGAGGGGCCGCTGCGCCTTTACCTGGGGGCGTACTACGTTCTCCTCTCCTGGAAGTGAGTTGGCCGGGCGTCGAGCGGGCAACTGCCCTGGGTTCTTCCAGGCCGGGGAGCGATTGAGTTGTCGTATTTTCCTCGTGTCGGCAGGGACGCCGGAAGGGAGTCGAAGGGAGGGGGGAAGGGCTTGCTTTCTTCTCTCCGGCGCAGTAAGAGTTAGAAGGCGCAGGGAATTCCAGTCTGCATGGGGAGGAATCCATGAAAACGCGGACACTTCTGGTGGTTTCGGTTCTAATGTGGTTGGCCGTGACCGGAGCGGGGGTCGCCCAGCCGGTGGGCACAGCCCAAGTGCTCGACAAGCCGGAGTTGAACAAACTCCTGCCCGACGCCATTTTCCTTGATGGCGAGAAATGCCCGGTGCAAAAGCGCAACGCCGTGGGCGCCCGGATGGAAGACGGGAAGCTTGTGCTGGTGACGCTGGTCGACACCTCGGCTTTCAGTTCGGCGTTTGAGGAGAAGTACGTCGGTGCGGTCCTGGCGCAAGGAAAGCTGGTGATCGGCAAGAAGACGCTCACGCCCGGCACCTACGGGCTCGGCAAGAAGATGGAGATGGAGGAAGGCGAGGAGAGTGTGACGTTTGTGGTCTACGATCTGGGCGGCACGGCGTTGGCCGAGGTGGTGGCGCGGAAAGACGAAGCCCTGCGGCCGGTCACACCCATCCAACTGAAGGCAGAGGCCGGGGCGCCGCTTCGCCTTTACCTGGGGGCGTACTACGTTCTCCTCTCCTCGAAGTGAGTTGACCGGGCGCCGAACAGGCAACTGCCCTGGCTTCTTCTAGGCTGGGGAACGGTTGAGTTGTCGTATTCCCCTCGTGTCGGCAGGGACGCCGGAGGTAGTATCGTGAAATTCTCCCTCGCCAGTGGCCTTCTGTGCGGGCTCATCACCGGTGCAACTCTCCTTCTTGTGCAGTGCGGCCGGGAGCAGGGTGCGGGGCCCCAGCCCTACTCGGCTGCTCTGGATGCGCTGATGAAGCAGGGCACGGTTCCTCTCAAAATCATTCGCCGCGCCCGGCTGGGGAACGACAGTCCAACCTGGTGATCGATACGAGACGGGCAAGTCAACGCGAAGGAGCCCGGGGGCCAGTCGTCAGAGCCAAGGAGAAGCAATCGCTTCCTCTTCGCTGTGGAATTCCTCAATGAGGGGGAGCAAGCGGACGAGGGAGAGCCCTTGCTGCACCCGGGAGGAAGGGTTCGCCAGCTTCAGCTTGCCGTGACGCTTGGCGGCGTCGCCGGCAGCGCGGGCCAGGGCGCCGATGCCGGAGCTGTCGATCGTCTGCACCCCACTGCACTCCAGCACGAGTTTGACCTGGCCGGCGGCGATCAAGCTCTGTAGCTTTTCGTCCAGCCCTTCGCTGCCTTCGAAGACGATCCGTCCGCTCACCTTCAGCACCGTGACCGGCCCCACCTGGCGTTCGACAATGTCCCAACTCTTCTTCGGTTTCTTCAGGGCTTCTTTTTGCTGCTGCACGCACTTGCTCAGTGTCGGGGCTTCGACGACGAGCGGAAACAGGCCTTTGAGGCGGCCGCCGACCTCGATCAAGCTCACGGTGGAATAGCCGAAGGCGGCCCCCAGGGGATCCTGCGTAACGTCAAGCTTTTCCACCGCAGCCAGGCGGCTCTCGACCACCTGGCGACTACTCTTGCCGACTTTGAACACCACCCGCTCGCTGGTGACGGCATACTCCGCGTGCTGACGGAGCTTGCGCGCTGTCAGGGCCATACGACCTGCTCCCAGGAACACGAGCAATCCGACGACTCGTACGGCCAATACCGCCACGTTCGGCGCCGGCACCAGAGGTGCGAGAGCAACGATGGCCAGGCCGACCACCGCCACGACGGCGGCGCGCAGGTAGACCGCCCAATGCATGCCGGTGCAGAAGAGCAGCTTCTCGCCCGGCGAGAGATTTTTTTCGATGGTGGTCACGACGGTAGCCGCGCCGCTTGCGTTGGGGGCGCGCTGGCGCCCGCCATCTTAGGCTGGGGCTCCAGGCAAGTCAATGTGGAGAGGCCAATTTGCCGGGAGGGATGGACTTTGCGGAGCATGGTGCCGGGGGACCGGATTGCACCACGCGTAGCGTCGAGTTCTGCATACCGCTGGCGGCGTGAGGTGGTGGGCTAGGTTGAATGAACACGGCCAAGACTGCCCCTTCAGGCCATCTCCCCTACCGCAGCTCATTCCCCGAGGCACGGCCCCGGTATCCCTGGCACCAATTGATTTCTCTTGCAGGAGGGCGCCATACATCTCAACCGGAATTGCCTTTTTAGGCACCGGCAGCCGCCCGAAGGTATGAGCGGCTATCTTCGGGCTTCGGGCCGCCGCGCAAAGTTTCTCCAGCTGGGGGGAAGGAATGGCTACGCTGTTTCGCGCCAGCCGCGCCCGGAGCTTCTTCGAGGGGCCGTGCTCCCACTTGCCGAAGGTGCCGGGGTCGCACCAGAGCGGGTAGCAGGGAATCCAAGTTTCGGGGAAGGCGACGACGCGCGCGCCGCGCCTGCCGGCTTCGGCGATCCACTGGCAGGCCTTCTCGACCGACCCGGCCAGGTCGAGCACCACCGGCGTCGCCTGCGCCACCGCTACAGTCAACCTCATCGCGGTCCTTCTCCCCGACTCGGCGCGATTGTACGCCGACGGCCGACGTCGTGCCAGCGTTCGGAGGGCGGACCTGCCTACGAGAAGGCCAACTGCGTGAGCTGCGGTTTGGTGTCCGCCACGGTCAGCTCCAGTGGTGCCAGCACTGGAGTGCGGTCGGGGGCCGAAAGCAGTTCAGCGTACGGTCCCAGGATCCTCTTGTATTCGTAGTGGTAGAAATCGGGCAGGCGCGGCGAGCGGCCCTCGTGGAAGGCGCGAAACTGCGCGTCCGAACGCAGCCTCCCCAGGATCCGCCGGTGCCCGCGCATGTCGGCTTTGATGTGCAGTGTCCGCGCCCAGTGAAGCAGCTTTACCTTGTAGGTGCGGGCGACGCTGACCCGGCGCTTCAACATCCGCCACGACACGGAATGGGAGAAAATGTCGATAAGATTCTCATAGTAGGTGGGGGGGTCGTAGTTTTTCAGGGTGGTTGTCAGGTAGGGCGCATAGTAGAAGGCGAAGGGCATGGCGGTGAGAATCCGGCCTTGGGCCAGATAGTTGTCGTGCAGGGGCGTGCCGCCGAAGGGGACGGGGATGTTGAGCGCCGGCCAGACGAAGGGCGCCCGGTCCATAAACTCCTTGGTCAGCTCAACCGGGTCGGTGCCCCGGTCGCTATCCAGGCCAAACATGAAATTCCCTTGAATGTACTGGATGTTCTCGATCAGGAGTTTCAACTGCTCGACTATCTGATCGACTTTCTCCAACCCGGCTTTGCGGCCCGCCCCGGCCTTGTTGGAGTAATCCACCCAGGACTCGATTCCCGGCGCCACGGCGATGCAGTTGGTTTCTTTCAGGCGCCTCATGCGGGAGCCGCGCAGGATGCTCAGCGAGCTCTCCATGATGTAGGGGAGGCGTGAACCAGGAGGAAGGCTCTCCAGAGTGTCCATCACCTCGTCAAACTTGACCCCAAAGTTGGGATCGTGAAAGGCGATCATGATGCCCGGATAGTGTTTTGACAGGTAGCGCAAGTCTGCTTCCAGCCGATCGCGCGAGAGCATGCGGTAGGGATTGTTCCAGTCAATGCAGAAGTCGCACGAGTAGGGACACCCCACGCTGGCCAGCAGCGGTACGGTGGTCAGGAAGTGGCGCCGACCGTTGCGGAGGAAGGCCGAGGCCAGGATTTCCGGCATCCGCTCCTCGACCGGCGGCAGGTCGTCAAAAGGCTTTGCGCTGCTCACCACCGAGCCGGGCGGAAACCGGTCGGCCAGGATGTCTGCGACCAGGTTCTTGTCGCATTCTTGCACGACGACATCGAAGAAGCGCGCGCAATCGAGAGGAGAAGCCTTGGCGTGGGGGCCCCCGATGACCGTGCGCGCTCCCGCTTTCCGGTAGATCTTTGCCAGGGCATAGGCCAGTGCGCTCGGCTGGGTATAGCAGGACAGGAAGACCACATCCAGATCGCGTGGCAGGCACTGCTCGAGCTTGCCCACACCGTAGTAGGTGGCGTAGAAGGTCTCGTGGCCCAACTGCCGGCACCACACCGATACCGCCTGCGGCGTCAGGCTGGCGTATTCCCTGGTGAGAATGCGGTGGTAGAGCGCCTCGGTGGGCCCGCGGGCGGGCATCGCCAGGAGCTCCAGGATTCCTACTCGCATGGTCCCCCCCCGTCGGTGGGGTCAAGAACTCGGCAAGCCGCGAGAGACCACTGGCACGAGATCGGATGCGGAGTTTGACCACCGCCCTGCCAAATGCCGGTGACGCTGCTTATATCTGGAATTTCCGATTTCAACTTTGCATTTGTACACGAATCGCCTTCTTGTTTCAAGCCCAGATCGCAATGGCGGGCTTGGGGGCCATCGCGGTTCGTTTTGGCCGTTCCGATGGCTCATCGGGCCTCTTTTCCGGCGTCGACCAGCCTCGCCGCCGACACTTCGACAGGGCACCGTGCTTTTGCTGCGCAAAAGCTGGTGCCGGGGGACGGAATCGAACCGCCTACGCCGGCCTTTTCAGGGCCGCGCTCTACCGGTGAGCTACCCCGGCACCGAAGGAGAATTTGATTCTAGGAGTGAGCGCGCAGCAGTGTCAAGGCGCGAGGGAGTGGAAGCCCTTCGGCGGTTCGACTCTTGCTCATGGTTCGACTGTCACTCACCATCCCGAGCGAGAGCCGAGGGACCGTCCCGAGCGAAAGTCGAGGGACAAGCTCCCTTCGGCTGCGCTCAGGGTCTGCGCCTCGCTGCGACAGGGTCTTCGCTGCGCTTCGACAGAGAAAGGAGAGGAAGTGCAGAGGGTGTCGCTCTCCCCCGAGGACGTGGGCCGGCCGGCGGGGTTCGGACTGGGTATGGCTGCCGAAAGTCGAGAATTTCGCAGCCGACAGTAACTGGCAAGGGGTGGCGGAGGGCTGCGTCAGACAGGCTAGACGCGGCTGAAGTCACGCTTGCGGATGACTTCGCGGGGCTTGGAGCCGTCGGGCGGGCCGACGATGCCTTCCTGCTGCATGATGTCGATCAGGCGAGCGGCGCGGCCGTAGCCGATGCGCAACCGTCGCTGCAAGGTGGAGGTGGAAGCCTTGCCCAACTCGCAGACGATGCGCACGGCCTCTTCATAAAGCTCGTCATCGATTTCCACTTGCTCTTCGGCGGTTTCCTTCTCGGCGTCCTTGGGGAATTTGAGGAATTCCTCGCGCAGCTCGGGCTTGCCCTGGGCCCGCCAGAAGTCGCAGACGTGAACGATTTCGCTCTCGGTGACCAGCGGCCCGTGCACGCGGTGCAGGCGCGCCGAGCCCGCCGGCAGGTAAAGCATGTCACCCTTGCCCAGCAAGGCCTCGGCGCCGTTGGCGTCGAGAATGGTGCGGGAGTCAACCTTGGTGGCAACGCGGAAGGAGATGCGGGCAGGGAAGTTGGCCTTGATGAGACCGGTGATGACGTCGACCGAGGGCCGCTGGGTGGCAAGAATCAAGTGAATGCCGACGGCGCGGGCCATCTGCGCCAGGCGGGTGATGGACTCCTCGACGTTGGGGGTGTCGATCAGCATCAGGTCGGCCAGCTCGTCAATCACAATCACGATATAGGGCAGCGGGTGGGCTTCTTCGCCCTCGTCGCCCAGCGCCGCCAGGGCGTTGTCGTTGTCGAAGAGGCGGTTGTACTGCTCCAGGTTGCGCACGCCGGCTTCGGCCAGGATCTTCAGACGCTTCTCCATCTCTCGGGTAGCGTTGCGCAGGGCGTTGGCGGCCAGCTTGGGGTCGGTGACGATGGGCGTGTAGAGGTGAGGAATGCTCTCGTAGAGTCCCAGCTCCAGCCGCTTGGGGTCAATGAGGATGAACTTCACCTCGTCGGGGTTGCTCTTGTAGAGCATGGAAATGATCATGGAGTTGATGGCCACACTCTTGCCCGAGCCGGTCGAGCCGGCAATCAGCAGGTGCGGCATGTGCGCCAGGTCGGCGATGCGGACGTGCCCGATCAGGTCCTTGCCCAGCGAGACGGTCAGCTTGGAGTTGGAGGCGGCGAAGTCCTGCGATTCGATGATTTCCCGCAGGGCGATGGTTTCCCGGTGCACGTTCGGGACTTCGATGCCCACGGTGGACTTGCCGGGGATGCGCTCGATCAGGATCGACTCGGCTCGCAGGCCCAGACAGAGGTCTTCTCCCAGGTTGGTGATGCGGCTCAGCTTGACGCCGGCCTCGGGGCGGAATTCGAAGGTGGTGACCACCGGCCCGGGATTTATCTGCGTCACCTGACCGCGCACGTCGAACTCCTCCAGCTTGTGGAGCAGCACTTCGGCGCGCTGCTGGAGTTCGGCTTCGTTAAGCGCCAGAGGATGTTCGGGCGCGCGCAGCATGGCGGCCGACGGCAAGCGGTAGCGGATGCGGGCCACTGGCACGGGCCTCGCCGGGGTGCGTTGGGGCGGGAGGTCCTCTTCTTCCTCCCACTCCTCATCCGGCGCGGACTCGAGGTGCGGCTGGGTCGAGCTGCGTTGCCGGAATTCGAGCAGTTCGGCCGGAGCGCTGACGTCGACGGCCGCGGTTGCGCGCCCCGGTACGATGCGGGGCCTGGCCACCGTTGGGGCTTGCCGCTTCCACGGGCGCCAGCTGAGCAGCGCAGCCAGGCGGTCGCGCAGCCAGCCGCCCATCGGCCGCGGCGAGGGCGCACGCTGCCCCAACCAGGTTGTGCTGCGCGAGAGAGAAAACGGCGTGGCGAGATAGGCGCCCACGACCAAAGCGGTGAGAGTGACGAGGTACGCCCCCGGTACGTTCCAGATCTGGGTCAGGCCCAGGGCCAGCAGCACGCCCAGCAACCCGCCGGCGGGCATCAGGCCGCGCACGGCAGGCACGGCCGGGGTCAGACCCAGCAGGGAAGTGATGGCGAGCAGGAGAAGGAGCACGCCTGCGGTCTTCGCCAGCGGCGAGGCCACTGGCTCGCTGCGGAACCGCTGCCAGGCCAGAGCGAACAACAACACCGGCAGCAGGAAGGCCACGTAGCCGAGCGCCTGCAGGAGCGCATCGGCGAAATACGCCCCCGCCAAGCCGATCCAGTTCTGCGCCGGCGGAGACTGCGCCGGCCCGGCCGTGTTCAGCGAGGGGTCGAGCGGCGAGTAGCTCACCAGGCTCAAGGCGGTCAGCAGCGCCGCCATCAACAGCAGGAAGCCAATGAGTTCGTTCAGGCGCTTGTTGGCGCCGGGGGTCAGGATGTTCATCTCCACTCTCCCGCGCCCGAAAAAAAGGGGGGCGCAGTTCACCAACTGCACCCCGCACAAGAACGTTTCTTTCGTCCGCGTCCCGACGCGTCGGGACCGGCCAGCGCTGCGGCGCTAGGGGGACGAGCGGAGGAACTCGACCACCAGGATTATACCCCCCAAAAGGAGCCGATAAGCAACAAATATTTTGAGCGTCCGCACTTCCAGGTAGCGCAGCAGGAAAGCGATGGCGGCGTAGCCCACCACCGCCGACACCACGACCCCAACGACAAAGTCCCTCACCGTCAGCCCCGGCGGGAAGCCCACTTCCCAGACCTCGAGGGCTTCACTCAGGGTGGCGCCGGTGATGATGGGCGTCGCCAGCAGGAAGGAGAACCGCGCCGCCGTTTCCCGGGTCAGGTTGCGGAACAGCGCAGCGGTGATGGTGATGCCGGAGCGCGAAGTCCCGGGAATGATGGCCACCGCCTGCGCCAGGCCGATGGTCAGCGCATCGCTGAGAGTCAACTCGCTCATGTTGCGGGCGAGCGCCGGCCGGTGGTCGGCCACCCACATCACCACTCCCAGAGCAATCAACGCCGATGCGATTATGGTCGGAGACCGGAAGACGGTTTCGGCGTAGGACTCGAGAAAGTAGCCGGCCAGGCCGCCTGGCACCGTTCCCAGGACAATCAATGCCAGCAGGCGGCTGTTGGCGGCTTCGGGTCGAGTCGAGGGCCGACCCAGCACGGCCAGCAACAGTTCCCACCAGGTGCGGGCGAAGTAAGCCAGCACGGCCAGCAGCGTGCCGGCGTGCAAGGCAACATCGTAGAGCAGCCCCGGGTCCTGCCAGTTGAAAAACCACGGCACCAGAATCAGGTGGGCGGTGGAGCTGATGGGCAGGAACTCGGTCAGCCCCTGCACCACCGCCAGCACGATGGCCTGGAGGATGGTCATGGTTTGCCAACATTCCGGCCCGGTGGCATGTGCCACCGGGCTCGGCGTAAGGGCTTACGTGCAGTGTTGGCGGGGCGGAGTCTTGCGCCCTGGGCGCATCCGCCAAGGGCGGACAACCCCGCCAAAGAGCGGTCAAAGAGTTCTTGGGCTTTAGCCCCTGAGGGCCAGCAGCCGCGAGGACACAGAGAATTCGTCATTGCGTCAGGCCAGCTCCTTCTCCATTCGGTAGGCGTCGTCGCGGTCAAGGTAGTAGCGCGGCAGCCGGCCGGTGACTTCGTAGCCAGCCTTCTGCCAGAAAGCCACCGCTGGTTCGTTGTTGACCGCCGTCTCCAGCCGCACCCGGCGCACGCCCTGACGGGCCAGCCATTCTTCCCCGATGGTCAGCAGCTTGGTTCCGATGCCGCGGCGACGCTGGTCTTCGCGGACGTCGAGCGTAATCACGTGGCCGCGGTCGCGGCCGATCCGCTGCACAATCACGAAGCCCACCAACGTCTCTGTTTCTTCAGCCACCCAGGCGCGAGCGCCGGGCGCGCCCAGGAACTCCCGCAGCGCGTAGCGGGAGTAGGCGATGCCCGGCGGGTAACACGACTGGTCAAGGCGGTAGAGGCCCTCAAGATCCTCGGGTTGAAACGCTCGAATCTGCACGGAACCAACCGAGCGCCAGAGCGCGCGATGCTATCACAAATGAGGCCTGACGGCTCGCTCCCGTTTTCTCTGTCTTGCTACGTTCAGGGATGGATCTCTTAGTGAAGAAGCCGATAGAGACGGGCGAACTGCTCGAGCGTGAGCTCTTCCGCACGGGCCCGTGGGTCGAGCGCCATCGCGGCCAAAGCTGTTTCCACCTGCGCAAGAGGATAGGCGCCGCGCAGGTTGTTGCGCAGCGTCTTGCGCTTCTGATGGAAGCAGGCCCCGACGAAGCGAAGGAAGGCGTCCGCATCGCCCACATCCAGCGTTGCTCCTTTTCCCGGCATCCCCAGCCGCACCAGCGCCGACTCCACCTGGGGCGGCGGCTGAAAGGCGCCCCGCGGAACTGGCAGCAAAATCTCCGGCGCCGTGTGCCATTGCGTCAGGACGGAGAGGTAGCCGTAGTCGCGCCCGCCCGGCCGCGCCACCAAGCGGTCGGCCACTTCCCGTTGCACCATGACGTGGATGTCGGCGATGGTGCTGATGGAGGTAAACAGGTGGTGGAGAATCGGCGAGGTGATGTAGTAGGGCAGATTGCCGTAGACGCGCAGGCGCGGACAACCCATCTCCTCGGCTAGGGTTGGCAATGAGATTCCTAGGATGTCGTCTTCCACCACCCGCGCGCGCGGAAACCCGCTTAGAAGCGTGAGCAAACCTACGGCCAGCTTGGGGTCGCGCTCCACCGCGGCCAGCGAACCACCCGCTTGCGCCAGCGCCAGGGTCATCTCGCCGTGCCCGGCGCCGATCTCCAGCCAGCAGTCCTCCGGCCGGCAACGCAGAAGGCTGAAGATGCGGTTCCGAATTCCCACATCTTTCAGGAAGTGCTGTCCCAGCGGCGGGCGGGCCCGAGAAGTTCTCTGCGGGCGTGCCCGACGGCGCGGCGGTGCTCTGCGGGGCATGGCGTGTGGCCATTCTACCAGCACTTTGCTTGACGCTCTTTGCCGCCCCGGCTAGAATTTGGAATTGAAGAGTCTGTCAGGGTGGAAGCCTGCCTGTGGCGGGCTGGCCAAGGGTGAACGAGCAACGATGAGAGTGGCAGCCCTCGACCCGCGTAAGCGGGAAATCCTGGCGCTGACGGTCCGCACCCACATTGCCACCGGCGCGCCCGTGCCCTCGTCCGTTGTGGCCCGCAGGTATGGCCGGCGTGTTTCTTCCGCCACGGTGCGCACCGAGATGGCCAGCCTGGAGCAGGGCGGCTACCTGCAGCAGCCGCACACTTCAGCCGGGCGCACGCCAACCGCCAAAGCCTACGAGTTCTACGCCCAGGAGGTGGCCACTAAGGGCCACCTGAGACCGGCCGATCAGAAGTGGATCGACCACGCCCTGGCTGCCCCGCAGGCGGATGCGGAGGCGCTGCTGGAGCGCGTCCCGCACGTGCTGGCTGAGCTCTGCCACGGGGTGGGGCTGATGCTGGCGCCTCCGCTCACCGGGACCGCCCTGGACCAGGTTCGCTTCGTTCGTCTGGATGACCAGCGTGTCCTCGCCGTCGTCGTCACCCGCGCCGGACTGGTGCGGGACAAAGTGCTGCGCACCCGGGAGAGCTTCAGCGCCGACGAGCTGGGACGCATGAGCGCCTATCTCAACCAGCATTTCCGCGGCTGGACACTGGAGGCCATTCGCGCCGAGATGGAGCGGCGCGTGGCGGCCGAGCGCAGCCGCTTCCTGCGCCAGGCCCTGGCGCTCTGCCGCGAGTCCTTCCAGCCCGGGGAAGAACGCAGCCCCTTGCACATGGAAGGTGTGGCTCACCTGACTGAGCAGTTGGAGGCCGGCAAGCCCGAGGAGTGGCGGGAGCTGTTGCAGGCGCTGGAGGAAAAAGAGCGTCTGGCCGAGCTGCTCGGCCATTGCGTCGAGGGCCCCGACCAGTCCGAGAAGTTCTCTGCGGGCCAGCCCGAGAAGTTCTCTGCGGGCCAGCCCGAGAAGTTCTC
>DATEUS010000200.1:0-7033 GCA_035282985.1 Candidatus Acidiferrales bacterium | reverse complement strand
GGTCAAGACGATGCGCGCGGCGGTCCTGGTCCTGGGTCCGCTGCTGGCGCGATGCGGCGAGGCCCGCGTGTCGCTTCCCGGCGGCTGCGCCATCGGCGCCCGCCCGATTGACCTCCACCTGAAGGGCCTGGAGCGCTTGGGGGCCGAGTTAGCGGTCGAGCACGGCTACGTCAACGCCCGCGCCCCACGACTTCGCGGTGCTCACATCCAGTTCGACCGCATCACCGTTACCGGCACCGAAAACCTGCTGATGGCCGCCTGTCTGGCTGACGGTGAGACCTTGCTGGAGAACGCCGCCCGTGAGCCGGAAGTGCAAGACCTGGCTAGGCTGTTGCGAGCGATGGGCGCCCAGGTTGAAGGCGAGGGCAGCTCCACCATCCGCGTCCAGGGTGTGGCCCGCCTCGGAGGCGCCCAGCATCGCATCTGCCCCGACCGCATTGAGGCCGGCACGCTCTTCCTGGCCGCCGCTATCACCAGCGGCGAGCTGGAAGTCGTCAACTGCGACTGCCAGCACCTGCACGCGGTGCTTCACCAGTTGGAAGAAACCGGCGCTACTGTACGGGAAAAGGATCCGAGCGCAGCGGTGGTGGCGGCCCCGGGGCCGCTGCGCGCGGTCGATGTTTCCACGGCCGAGTACCCCGGCTTCCCCACCGACATGCAGGCGCAGTACATGGCGCTGATGACGCAGGCAGAAGGGACGTCGGTGATTTCGGAAAACATCTTCGAAAACCGCTTCCTCCACGCGCTGGAGATGACGCGCATGGGCGCTCACATCACTGTGGAAGGCCACCAGGCAGTGGTGCGCGGGCGCACGCCGCTCAGCGGGGCCACGGTGATCGCTTCGGACTTGCGCGCCAGCGCCTCGCTGGTGCTGGCCGGGTTGGCGGCGGAGGGCGAGACAGTGGTGGACCGCGTCTACCACCTCGACCGCGGCTACGAGCGCATCGAGGAAAAGTTCAGCGCCGTCGGTGCCCGCATCCGTCGGGTCCGCGCCTGAGCGTGCCTTCAGCGG
Organism: Candidatus Acidiferrales bacterium; assembly: GCA_035282985.1. Lineage (GTDB taxonomy): Bacteria > Acidobacteriota > Terriglobia > Acidiferrales > 2-02-FULL-67-57 > DATEUS01. Next base: position 6,021 of record DATEUS010000200.1, on the reverse strand, counting down.
GACAGGAAAACACTCACCAGGATGATGGCCAGAACCCCGAGCGACACCAGCGTGTAGCGCCGCTCCCGCTCCAGCCAGAAGGAGATCGCCGCCATCACCAGGCGCACCACCGGCGTAAGCAGCAACAGCAGCACGCCCGCCTGCATGACGGCGTAGGGGCTGGCATCCAGCAGTTCCCCCGGCAGCAGTCGGAGCGGCATCGGCGGCCCCACCTGAATCGGTCGGTCCGTCTCCCCCAAAAGTAGCACCGCCCCCACCAGCATCAGGGCGGCGGAAAGATACGAGCCCCACTTCAGCGTGGCGGCAACCCAGGCTGTGGCCCGCTGCGGCGTGGTTCTCACGACAGCGCCCGCCCGTGAAGTGTGAATCCGAAGGCTTCTGCCAGCATCAGCGCCGCCAAGTAGAACAACACCAGCGTCAGCAGCCAGCGAATCCACCGGCTGTGGATTCGTCGGGTCAGATGCGAGCCCAGCAGTGCTCCGGCAAAGACTCCCACCGCCAGTGGGGCAGCGACCGCAACAATCACATCGCCCCGGTTGTAGTACAGAAACGCGCTGGCGGCCGCGGTCACCCCCATCATGAAATTGCTGGTGGCGGCGGCCACCTTCAAGGGGACGCCCATGAACAGGTGCATCAGCGGCACCTTGATCGGCCCGCCGCCGATGCCGAGCATCCCCGAAACGCTGCCGGCCACATAGGACACGCCCAATCCCAGGGGATGGTTGCGCACCTGATAGTCGGGTGGTTCGGCCGTGACCTCCACCATCTCCCCTTGACGCTGGCGCAGCAAGGCCACCGCGGCATAAAGCAGAAACGCGCCAAACATCCCTTTCAGAAAGCTATCGGGCAGAAGAGTCACCACCAGTGCGCCGGTGATGGCGCCCAGCGCCGTTGCCAGCTCCAGCACCATCCCCAGCCGCAGGTCGGTCCAGCGGCGCTGGACGTAGACGGCCGCGGCTCCGCTGGAGGTAGCAATGACGCAGACCAGGCTGATGCCCACCGCGGTCTTGATCGGTAGATCCAGCAACAGGCTCAGCACCGGGACGATAATCACTCCGCCTCCCAGCCCCACCAGAGCGCCGAAGGTGCCCGCCAGAACACCCAGCGCCACGAGGAGCAGAACAACAGGCGTCAGCATCAGTCCCCCGCCGCCACCGGCTCGTTCACCGGTCGATGCAGCAAGGCCACGCCCGCCAGCACCACCACCGCCCCCACCAGCGTGGTCGGTCCCAAAACCTCATCCAGCACAAGCCAGCCGACAAAAACGGCCACCACCGGGGTAATAAACGCCAGCGAAGAGAGCTGCACCGGAGCCATCTGCTTGAGCAAACCGTAGAAAATCACAAAGGTGACGCAAGAGCCCAACACCGCCAGGTAGGCCAGGCCCAGCGCTGCCGCCGCGGAATAATGCTTCAGGACGGGTCGCTCCAATACCAGAGCCGCCAGCAGCAGCCAGCAGGCCCCCAGGCCCATCTGCCAGGTGGTGCCCACCAGCGTGTCAATGCTGTGCCCGCCGTGCTTGGCCAACACCAACGCGATGGAGCTGGTGGCCGCCGCCGCGACGATGGCGAGCGCGCCCAGCAGTTCTGTGGGTGGCCCGGCAAGACGAGGCCCGAAGATGATGACAATGCCGACAAACGCCAAACCCAGACCCACCAAGCGTTCTCTGGTCAGCAGATTCCGTCCAACACGCAGGGAATCGTACAGAAGAGTGAAGGCCGGCGCCGAGGCAAACAGAATGGCAGTTAGAGCCGAGGTGATGAATTGCTCGCCATAGAAGATCAAAGCGTAGGGAACCGCGAACATCAGCAACGACAGCGCCAGCAGCAACCGCCGCTCCGCCTGCGACAAGCGTGTCCAGCCCAGCGACCGACCGCGCCAGCCGGCAAACACCGCCAGCAGGACGGCGGCCACGGCGAATCGCACCCCGGCGGCGGTCAGAGGAGGCATCTCGCGGACGACGAACTTGATCGCCAACCAGGTGGTGCCCCAGATGAAGCCCAGCAAGGTGAAGGCGAGAAGTGTTCGCGTGCGCATGCGTTCGGATTCTACACAAAAAAGCCGACGGCAGGTTCTTGCCGCCGGCTTGTGACGAAACTGGCGCTGGCTCAGGCCGGCTTCTGGCCCTGCTTCTGCCGTTGATCGCGCAGGACGGCCTTGCGGCTCAGACGAATCTTGTTGCCGTCCACCGCCAGCACCTTCACCATCACTTGGTCGCCTTCATTCAGCTCGTCGCGCACTTCGCGGATTCGCTGCTCGGCGATTTCGCTGATGTGCAGCAGCCCGTCGGTGCCCGGGAAGATCTCCACGATCGCGCCGAAGTCCATGATCCGTACCACCTTGCCCAAGTAGGTCTTGCCCACCTCGGCGGTGGCGGTCACGTCCTGCACCATCTGCAGAGCCTTGGAGGCGGCCGCTTCGTCGACGGCAAAAATGTTCACCCGGCCGTCGTCCATGACGTCGATCTTCGCACCGGTGGCTTCGACGATGCCGCGGATCACCTTGCCCCCAGGACCGATCACAGCTCCGATCTTGTCTCGCGGGATGGTGAGGGTGAAGACCCGTGGCGCGTAGGGAGAGATGGCCGTCCGCGGAACGCTCAGCGTCTGGTCCATGATGTCCAGGATCTCCAGGCGAGCTTTCTGCGCCTGGGCCAGCGCCTCGGTCATGATCTGGGCGGTGACGCCACCCACCTTGATGTCCATCTGCAGGGCGGTGATGCCCTGACGCGTGCCCGCGACCTTGAAGTCCATGTCGCCGTAGTGGTCTTCGGCGCCGGCGATGTCGGTGAGGATGGCGTAGTTGCCGCCCTCGCCCATCACCAGACCCATGGCCACTCCGCCCACCTGGGCGCTGGCGGGTACGCCCGCGTCCATCAGAGCCAGCGAGCCGCCGCAGACCGTCGCCATCGAAGAGGACCCGTTCGACTCCAAGATGTCGGAGACAATGCGGATGGTGTAGGGGAAGGCCTCCTGTTCAGGGATTCCCGGCAACAAGGCGCGTTCGGCCAAGGCGCCGTGACCAATCTCGCGACGGGCGGGGCCGCGCAGGAACTTGACCTCGCCTACCGAGAAGGGCGGGAAGTTGTAATGCAGCATGAAGCGCTTCTTGGCGTCCTCTTCCGCCAGCATGTCCAGCCGCTGCACGTCTTCCTCGGTACCCAAGGTCACGGTGACCAGCGCCTGGGTTTCGCCGCGGGTAAACAGCGCCGAGCCATGCACGCGCGGCAGCAGGCCCACTTCGCAGGTCACCTTGCGCACCTGATCGAAGGCACGCCCGTCAGGCCGACGTCGCTCGGTGAGAGTCTGCTGGCGGAACAGGCTTTCGCGGAGCAGATTGAAGTAGCGGGCGGCTTCACGGCGGCGTTCTTCCTCCTCCTCGGGAATCGACTCCACCAACTCCTGCTTCAGCGTTTCCACCAGCTTGTAGCTCTCGTTCTTCCTGTGCACTTCGGTGTTGGAGGCTTCCAGTAGACGGCCGCGGTACTGAGTCTCAATCTGCTGGTAGAACTCCTGGTTGATGGCCGGTGGAGTCACCGGCCATTTCGTTGGTTTGATTTCCTCGTAGACCTGCTGGATGCCGGCAATGATCTTCTTCACCTGCTCGTGTCCGAACTGCAGCGCATCCACCATGGTGTCTTCCGACACCCCGCGGGCACCGGCTTCCACCATCACAATGGCCTCGGCGGTGCCGGCCACCACGATGTTCAACAACCCCTTCTTCTGCTCCTCGTAGGTGGGGTTGGCCACCAGGCGGCCATCCACCAGACCCACGCGCACGGCGGCGATGGGACGGTCGAAGGGAATGTCCGACCAGTAGAGCGCCGCCGAAGCCCCCACCAGGCTGCAGACGTCCGGGTCGTTCTCCGAGTCGGCCGATAGGACCAGGGCGATGATCTGGGTCTCGTTGCTGAATCCCTCCGGGAAGAGCGGCCGCAGGGGGCGGTCAATCAACCGGCTGGTAACGATCTCTTTCTCCGAGGGGCGTCCCTCGCGCTTGAAGAAACCACCGGGAATGCGCCCGGCGGCGTACTGGTATTCGCGGTAGTCGCAGGTCAGCGGGAAGAAATCAATCCCTTCCCGCGGTGTCGTCTGGGCGCAGGCGGTGACCAGCACCACCGAATCGCCAAAGCGCACGTAGGCGCTGCCATTGGCCTGCTGGGCGAGGCGCCCTGTTTCCAGGATTAGGGGCCGTCCCCCAATGTCAATTTCCACTCTGTGATGCGTCATAGTTCCTCCGGCAGCCGCCGGGCCTGTCGCCCGCAGCGCTGCCACACTTGTATGAGATTGAGAGGAGTCGAAAAAGAGGTGGGCGGCGGCAGATGTCCCCTTCGGGGACTGAATCCGTCGTCCATTGAGGAAATCAGCTTATGGCCCGCAGCGCCCTTTGCTTCAGGTCGCTACCCTTGCCCTGCGCAGGGCCTGGACAACTCTTGCGGTGGGCAGCCGGCCCCCAGGGGAGCGGCCGCTTACTTGCGCAAACCGAGCTTCTCCACAATACCCTTGTAGCGCTCGGAGTCGTTGTTCTTCAGGTAGTCCAGAAGGCGTCGGCGCCTGTTTACCATCTTGATCAAACCGCGCCGGGACGCATGGTCCTTGGTGTGGGCCTTGAAGTGGCCGGTCAAGCTGTTGATCCGCTCGCTCAAGAGCGCAATCTGCACCTCTGGCGACCCAGTGTCGCCGCCGTGCAGGCGATGCTGACCAATCAACGTTGACTTCGTTTCCCGCGTCAAACCCATCACCACACCAGTCGAGCCATTCTCCTTCTCTTAGTTTCTTTTCTCTCAGGCGCTAGCCTAACACAGGCCGGCTAGAACTGCCAAGACCCCGTCCACCTAGGCCCGCTTTTCCGGCTGGATTAGAGCGAGAAACTCCTGCCGCGTCTGCAAACTGTCGCGGAAACAACCCAGCATGGCGCTGGTCACGGTGGCGGAGTGTTGTTTTTCCACTCCCCGCATGGCCATGCAGAGGTGGCGGGCTTCAATAATAACCCCCACCCCTTTGGGCTCGAGCTTCTCCCACAAGGTCTGGGCAATCTGGTTGGTCAGTCGCTCCTGGATTTGCAGCCGGCGCGCATAGATGTTCACCAACCGCGGCAGCTTGCTCAGCCCCACCACTCTTTTCTCCGGGATGTAGGCGATGTGGCACTTGCCGAAAAAGGGCAGCAGGTGGTGCTCGCAGAGGCTGAAGAGCTCGATGTCCTTCACGATCACCATCTCGTCGTAGGGCACGTCGTAATAGGCCGCGTTGATGATCTCTTCCGGGTCCTTCTCGTAGCCCGAGGTCAGGAAACGGAAGGCTCTTTCCACGCGCGCGGGCGTCAATCGCAGACCCTCGCGGCTGGGGTCCTCTCCCAGGCAGACCAGCAGGCGACGCACCAGGTCAGCAATACTCTCCTGCGCCTCTTCCGGCGGCAGAATCAACTCGCTCCGACGGGTCTTCATGCATTGTCTCCTTCTTCTCCTCGATAGGTGAATGAATTCAGGCTGGTCTCTTCCAGACGCACCCGGTCAACACTGGCGTCGCCAAAGCCGGCGCGCAGACGGTGGTAGATCTCCATGCACAGGTTCTCGGTGGTGGGAACCTTCTCAGCGAAGCAGTCGCGGTCGTCGTTGAGGTAGGAGAGGTCGAACCGCTCCAGAATCTCTTTCTCCACGAAGGCGTCCAGCCGCGTCAAGTCCACCACCATGCCGGTGCGTGGGTCGGGCTCGCCCGCCACCGTCACCTCCAACGCGTAGTTGTGCCCGTGGCCGCCGGGATTGCTGCACTTGCCGTAGATGCGCTGGTTTTCGGGCTCGGACAGACGCAGGCTGTGGAGACGATGGGAGGCGCTGAAGCGATAGCGGCGGGTCAGATAAATCATCGCGCCGCCCCGTCCCCGTAGAAGTCCACAAACAAGTCCGGCGTCTCGTAGAGGCGGATGTGGTGCAAGCGGCCGCGCGTGATCTTCCCTGCCAGCAGCCCCCAGATGGCGCGGGCAATGTTTTCGGTGGTAGGAACTTGGCCGGCCAGCACCGGCACC
>DATEUS010000199.1:0-9342 GCA_035282985.1 Candidatus Acidiferrales bacterium | reverse complement strand
ACTACATCACCAGCGCCTCGGCGCGGAACTATCAACCCGCCAACATTGCCTTCGACCTGCTGCCGCCATTACCCGCCCAAGAGCAGCCGCAACGACAGAGTGACAAGCAGGCGCGGCGCGCCCGCCAGCGCCAGCGGGCGCTGGCGGCGGTGGAGGAGTGGCTGCGGCAGTATTCTTCTTCGCTCGTGACGGTTGACTGAGGCGTTGATGAAGCAGGCAGTCGAGAAATTTCTTCTCTACCTGCGGGACGAGCGCAACGCTTCCGCCCACACCCTCCGGAATTATCGGAGCGACCTGGAGCAGTTCCGCGACTACCTGGCTGTGCCCGACCGGCGGGGACGAATCACCGAACCGCGCCTCGCTGGCGTCGATCACCTGCTCATCCGCGAATACCTGGGCCACCTCTACAGCCAGAGCCGGCAGAAAACCTCGGTGGCTCGCAAGCTGGCCGCTCTACGCTCGTTCTTTAAGTTCTGCGTCCGCGAAGGCTTGCTGGAGGAAAACCCTGCGCGCCTAGTGCGGACGCCGCGGCTGCCGCAGCGCCTGCCCAGCGTCCCTACCGCCGAGCAGGTGAACCGCTTCCTCGACACCTGTGCTGAACTTTCCCCGCCGAGCCGACGAGGACCCGCCACATCGCAGCGAGACACGCAGGCGCGGCGGCTGATTCGCCGCGACCGCGCCCTGTTGGAGTTGCTCTACGCCAGCGGATTGCGGGCCAGCGAACTGGTGGGACTCGACCTGGGCGACATTGACCGCAAGGAGCAGATGCTGCGCGTGCGCGGCAAGGGGCGCAAGGAGCGCTTGGTGCCCTACGGGTCAAAGGCGGCGGCCGCGCTCGACCGCTACCTCGAAGTGCGCGAGGAGCTATTGCCAGTGGCTAACACGAGCCGGGCGGGCGAGGAGGTGGTCTTCCTCAACCAGCGCGGCGAGCGGCTGGGCACGCGCTCGCTGGGCCAAGTGGTCAAGAAGTACGCGCGTCTCTTCGACCCCAACTGGGACCTGCACCCGCACGCCCTGCGCCATGCCTTTGCCACTCACCTGCTCACCGAGGGCGCCGACTTGCGCGCCATTCAGGAATTGCTTGGCCACCGCTCGCTTTCCACCACGCAGAAGTACACCTCCGTCTCCATCAAGCAGTTGATGGAGGTCTACGACAAGGCCCATCCGCGCGCGTAGATGTCAATGTACGCGGCTAGGGTGACGGTGCGAGCGCCAGCCCCGCCGCCGGCGGGGCCAGCTCGTTGGCCGTCACGAAGATTGGCTCGATGTCAGTGGGAATGTCCTTCAGTTTCGCCAGGGCGCCCTTCACCTCCGGGCGCAGCGTGGCCAGTTGGTCGAGCATTCTCTTGGCGCCGGCGTAATCGCCGCGGGCTTCCAGCATCAGGAGGTCGCGGGTCAGGTCGCGCACGGCCGCGTCCATCACCGCGAAGTCAACCCCGAAGGTGCCATCCGGCTGCAGGGTGAAGGCGCCTTTATCCAGCAGGTAGTTGACCTGGAGCGCCATGCCCCGGCCGTGGGCTTCATTGATGCCGAAGCGCAGGCTGCGGAAGGACGAGGCCAAGAAGGTTGTGTACAGGCGGCGCTTGGCGGCCTCGACATCTTGCTGGCGGAGCCCCGGGTACTTTCCGTGGTCCATCAGGTACGCCAGCATGAACAATCCAGTGCTGTCGGCCTTGGCTTCTTCGATGGTGCCGTAGAGTTCTTTCAGCTCCTGCCGGGCTGAGGTCTCTCTTTCTCCCACGCGGATTCTCTGCGGCCCTATGCCGTGGGTGAGTTCATGAGCCAGGATGTGGGTGAAGAACGAATCAAAGTTGACTTCCGCCTGGGCTTCTTTGGCCAGCACCCACTGGGAGATGGGAATCAACACGCTACCAAACTTGGCCTGCTGCATGTTTCTTAGCATCACCCGCTTGCTGCCCTTTTCCTGGACGACGCGCTCGTCGTTGGGCAGGTTGTAGGCGGCGGTCTGCACGCCGTGGTTGCCGTCGCCGGCGCTGAAGACTTCGTTCACCACCCGGATGGGCGCCAGCGCCCCCAGCTTGGGGTTGCGGTACTGCGGCTCGATGGGCAGATGATTCTCAATTTCCTGCAGGTGAGTGGCAAAAACCTTCAGCTTGGCGGTTTCCGCGTCGTCGCGCAGGTTGATGTAGGCCTCGAAGGCGGCCTTATAGCCAAGAATCTCGTCATTGTAGGTCTCGTACGGGCCGATGGTGATGTCGAGCGGGGCATCGAGGTCCATCCAGGCCAGATCGCTGGCGTAGTAGTCATTGGAGAGAAAAGCCTCAGCGCGCAGGGTGAGGAACTTCTTGAGCGAGGAATTCTCCGTCAGCGCCGCGGCCTCGTGCAGCAGGGCTGCCGCGCGTTCGAGGCGCTCGGCGTATTCTTTGCTGTAGGGCACGGCGGATAGTTTGCCCGCCGGGGCGCGGCGGATGACGGTGAAGAAGCCGCGCACCGCTTCTTGGTTTTCCTCCGGGAGAGTCTTGACCCAGGCTTCGAATTCTTCTTTGCTCATGTCTTCGGGGTAGAAATTTGCGCCGGCAAGTTTCTTGGCGGGGACGTCGGAAAGGAAAGCAGCGTTTTCATCGAGTTCCGACCACGGGCCTTTGTTAATCCAGAAGTAGTGCAGGCGGGCGCGACCGAGCGGGGTCTTGTCTTCTTTCAGCTTGGTAAGGAGAGCGTGATTGCCGCTCCACACTTGGGTGAGGAAGATGTCGTCGAATACATGTGCGGCTTCGATCAGTTTTGCCAGGGCCTTGCGGTCACCAGTTGAAAGCCGCGAAAGGTTTACCTCCAGCCTGGTGGGAGCAAAGCGCGCCGTCATTCTCTCCAGCTCGGCCAGGGTGGGAGGTTGGGTTGAGGGTTGTTCTGGCTTCCGGGTTGCCAGGGAACAGGCCGTCAGGGACAGAATGAGAATGAGCACGACGAACGGCAGTCTCTTCATGGGCGTACTCCGATTCGCTTGAATTCCCCCGATATCCGCGTGGATTCTCCGTTTTTGACTCTAGCACGGGCCGCCTGCGGTGGGCCAGGACGGATGAACATAGAGAGGCCGGTCTTGCTGACACCGGGCCGGGATTCAGCCTGCCGTCCAAAATGGAGCTTGTCGCGGGAGGCGGACCGAGACTAGGGTCGAGGCAGGCGAGCTTGAGGAGAGTAGTCAATGAAGCTGGAGATCAAGCGTTTCGATTCCCCTGATGAGTTGCGGACTTTTGAGAAAGGGAAGTTCGAGTTGATTGCGGTCGGCGGCCAGACGGTCGGGCGAGCCAGCTACGAGCCGGGCTGGAAGTGGTCCGAGCACGTCGGCCCCAGCGTCGGGGCCAAGAGTTGCCAGGTGGAGCACGTGGTGCTGGTGGTGTCGGGGCGATCGGTGGTGGCGATGGACGACGGCACCCAGGTCGAGATTGGCGCGGGCGACCTGGTATACGTCCCGCTGGGGCACGACAGTTGGGTGGTAGGCGACGAGCCCTACGTCTCGCTCCATTTCCTTGGTGCCAGCGACTACGCCAACAAGAAGCGATAGCGGGGCTCGCGTTGACAGTTTTGGCGTGCGGCCCCTATAATGGTTGTTTGTAATTCGAGCAGGAGAACTGATGTACGCGGTCATTCGCAGTGGCGGAAAGCAGTATCGCGTTAGTGAAGGCGAGGTGGTCCGTCTGGAGCACCTGCCCGGCAAGGTGGGCGGGAAAGTGACCTTCAAGGACGTGCTGGCTGTCGGGAATGACGGCAAGCTGGAGGCAGGCCAACCGGTCTTGGCCAAGGCCAAGGTGAATGGTAGCATCGTTGAGCAGGGCAAGGGCGCCAAGGTGCGCGTCTTCAAGTTCAAGAAAAACAGCCAGTACAAGATCATGCGCGGACACCGCCAGCCCTTTACCGCCGTCAAGATCACGGAAATCAGCGCGCAATAACGGCAGCGGAGTTAACCGAAATGGCACACAAGAAAGGCCAGGGCAGCAGCAGCAACGGGCGCGACAGCGCCGGGAAGCGACTGGGAGTGAAGCGCTTCGAGGGCCAGTGGGTGCACGCCGGCTCCATCCTGGTCCGCCAGCGCGGCACGCCCATCAAGGCCGGTGCCAACGTCGGCTGGGGTCGCGACGACACGCTCTTCGCGCGCGTGAACGGCAAGGTGGTTTTCGAGAACAAAGGCCGGCTGGGGCGCTACGTAAGCGTGGAGCCCGACGGCGCGGCGGCGCCGGTGGCGCGCGCCACCGAACCGGCTGAGGCCGCTGCGGTCAGCGCCGACTAGGCCGGCGCCGCACATCCAACTTTCCTCTCCCTGCCTTTTTCCGCTATTCTCAGGACAATGAACAGGTATCGCTGACGGATGTTTATTGACGAAGCCAGAATCTGGGTGAAGGCCGGCGATGGCGGCAACGGCTGCGTCGCCTTCCGTCGAGAGAAGTATGTGCCCCGCGGCGGGCCTGCAGGCGGCGACGGCGGCGACGGCGGCGACGTAGTCCTGGAGAGCACCGAGCATCTCAACACCCTCCTGCCCTTCCGCTACAACCGCGAATTCCGCGCCGAGCGCGGCCGCCACGGCGAGGGCTCGAAGCGGCACGGGGCCGAAGGGGCCGACCGCACCATCCGTGTGCCGGTGGGGACGGTAGTGGTTGACGAAGAAAGCGGCGAGACACTGTTCGACTTCACCGAGCCCGGCCAGCAGTTGACCGTGGCGCGCGGGGGACGTGGGGGCCGCGGCAACGCCCGCTTTGCCACCTCTACCAACCGCGCCCCGCGGCGGGCTGATCCCGGCGAGGCGGGAGAGGAACGCCGCCTGCGGCTGGAGTTGAAGCTGTTGGCGGATGTGGGCGTGGTGGGCTTTCCCAATGCCGGCAAGTCAACGTTGATTTCGCGCCTCTCGGCCGCGCACCCGAAGATTGCCGACTATCCCTTCACCACGCTGGAGCCGTGTCTGGGCGTGGTGGCGGTGGACGAGGAGCGCAGCTTCGTGCTGGCCGACATCCCCGGGCTGATTGAGGGCGCCCACGCCGGCCAGGGTCTGGGGACGCGCTTCCTGCGGCACATTGAGCGTACCCGGCTGCTCGTGCACTTGGTGGATGTGTCCGAGACCGGCCGCGACCCCGTCGAAGATTTCCAAGTCGTTCGGCGGGAGTTGGCGCAGTTCAGCCCGACGCTGCTGGAGAAGCCGATCGTGGTGGCGGCGAACAAGATTGACCAGCCGGGCAGCGGCCCGCGGTGGGAAGCGCTGCAGGCCTTCTGCCGGAGGGAAGGGCTGCCGTTCCTGGCTGTCTCCGCTCTGCGCGGCGACGGCCTGGGGGCGTTGCGCCACGAGCTGGGGGCGCGGCTGCGGCGAGCAGCCGAGGTTCCCTCGGCCACCACGGCGCCTTAGGAGCCAGAGCACGCGCGTGAGCGGAACCCGCAGACCCACACCAGGGCGGACCCGTCGCCGCAAGCTCCGCGTCGGCATCTTCGGCGGCACCTTCGACCCTATTCACAACGGTCATCTGGCGGTGGCGCGGGCGGCGCAGCGACGTTTCCGGCTCGATTTGATTTACTTCGTGCCTTGCGGGCAGCCGCCGCACAAGCGGGATCCGGAGTTGAGCGACTACCTGCACCGATTTGCCATGGTGGCCCTGGCGTGCGTCGGCGAGCGGCGCTTTCTGCCCTCGTTGCTTGAAGCCGGGCCGGACCTACGCGGGCGTCGGCGCTACTATTCCATCGAAACCGTGCGACGGCTGCGGCGTCTGCTGGGGTCGGAGGCGCGACTTTATTTTCTGCTCGGAGCCGACGCCTTTCTCTACCTGCCGGAGTGGAAGAACTTCCGCCAGTTGATACGCTTGTGCGACTTCATCGTGGCCTCCCGCCCGGGATTCAGTCTGCGCCGGGCGCGGCGGGTGCTTCCCCCCGAGCTGATTCGCAACAGCAACGGCTCGGGGATGATTATTCACTTGTCGCGGAGCGCCATCCATTTTCTGCCGGGGTTGCACGCCGACGTCTCCGCCACCGACATTCGCCAGCGGGCGCGCCGCGGCCAGCGATTGACTGCGTTGGTGCCGCCCGCGGTCGCAGACTACATTGGAAAGATGGAGTTGTATCGAAGCCGACGATGAGCAGGGAGCAGGCTCGGGAAGCGGTGGAGCGGGCGGCGGAGGCCGCCCTGGCCAAGAAGGCCAGCGACTTGGTTCTGCTCGACCTCAACGAGATTGCCTCGTTTACGAGTTACTTCTTGCTATGCACCGGGGAGTCGGTGCGTCAGGTGCAGGCCATCTCCAATTCAGTGGAAGAGCAGCTCGGCCGCCAGGGGTTGTCGCCCGCCCACACCGAAGGCTACGAAAACGCCGAGTGGGTGCTGCTTGACTACGTAGATTTCGTCGTGCATGTTTTCTCGCCCAAGGCGCGCCGCTTCTACGACCTGGAGCGGCTGTGGCGGCGCGGCGCCCGCTTGCCCGTGCCGGAGGACAAGCGGCCCTCTCCCTCTCCGGCTTAGGTTAGTATGCGTATTCGAGTTATCCTGCTGGGTAAGACGCGCAACCCGCACCTGCGGGCGTTGATCGAAGACTACCGGCGCCGCATCGCTCACTTTGCGCCCATTGAGGTTGTGGAGTGGAAGACCACTGACGGCGGGCCGTGGACGATTGCCGAGGCTCGGGGAAAAAGCAAGTCGGCCCCCGTGGTGCTTCTCGATGCCGCCGGCAAGGCCTTCACGTCGGAGGAGTTTGCCCGCTGGTTGACCAACCAGATCAACAGCGGGCGGCAGCACCTGGTTTTCCTGCTGGGCGGAGCGGAGGGGTTTGCCGAGGAGACCAAGCGGCAGGCGGACGTGCTGCTGTCGCTCTCGAAGATGACTCTGCCGCACGAGCTGGCGCGGGTGGTGCTGCTGGAGCAGCTTTATCGCGCCTGGGCTCTCTTGCGCGAGCATCCCTACCCCAGGTAAAGTGGTTCCCCCCATGGCGGCAGAGAAAAAGAAGGGTCTCATTATCGTCCACACCGGGCCGGGGAAGGGGAAGACCACGGCGGCGCTGGGATTGGGGTTTCGCGCCGTGGGCAACGGCCTGAAGGTGCTGATGGTGCAGTTCATCAAAGGCTCCTGGCATTATGGCGAGCTGGATACGGCGGAAATGCTGGGGCCGGACAAGTTTGTCATCTGCCCGATGGGAAAAGGCTTTGTGAAGCTGGGCGGGGAGATTGACCCCGAGCAGAAGCGGGCGGCGGAGGAAGCCTGGGCCTTTGGCCGCGAGAAGATTTTTTCCGGCGAGTACGATATGATCATCCTCGACGAAATTAACTACGCCATCAGCTACGGCCTGGTTTCGGTGGCGCCGGTAGTGGAGGCGCTGAAGCAGAAACCGGAGGCCGTGCACGTGGTGCTGACCGGCCGGAACGCCCATCCCGAGATTGTTGAGCTGGCCGACATGGTGACCGAGATGCGCGAGATCAAGCATCCCTACCAGAAGGGGATCGAAGCCCAGCGCGGCATCGAGTACTGAGGAGAGGTTCATCGGTTGACCGGTTTATTGGTTGATCGGCTCGCGGGTGGCGACTTTACGCGCACAAGTCGGCGCCGATAAACCAATAAACCAGTAAACCAACATGGCTTGGTTTCGACGGGAAAAGAAGCGATTGGAAGCGGCGCCGCCCGACGAGCGCACCGTGCGCACCGAGGGTCTGTGGCTGAAGTGTGAGGGTTGCCGCAACATTGTGTGGAAGAAAGACCTGGAAGCCAACCTCAACGTCTGCCCGCGCTGCCAGCATCACTACCGCATCAACGCCCGCCAGCGCCTGGAGGTGCTGTTCGATGACGGGGTTTACACCGAGCACGACGCCGACCTGGCCTCAAGCGACCCGCTGAAGTTCGTCGACACCCGCAGCTACGAGGAGCGGCTGCGCAAGGCGCAGAAAGACACCGGGATGAAAGACGCCATTCTCTTCGGCGAAGGGAAGCTGGCCGGCCGCCCGGTACAGGTAGGGGCGATGGAGTTCGGCTTCATCGGCGGCTCGATGGGAGCGGTGGTGGGCGAGAAGGTGACCCGCGCCATCGAGCGCTCGCTGGCACAGCGGATGCCGCTGGTGATCGTCTCCTGTTCCGGCGGGGCGCGGATGATGGAGGGCGTGGTCAGCCTGATGCAGATGGCCAAGATCAGCGCGGCGCTGGCGCGGCTCGACGAGGCGCGCGTGCCTTACATCAGCGTCCTGACCGACCCGACCACCGGCGGCGTGACCGCCTGTTACGCCATGCTGGGCGACCTGAACATTGGCGAGCCCAAGGCGCTGATTGGCTTTGCCGGGCCGCGCGTGATCGAGCAGACCATCCGGCAGAAGCTGCCCGAGGGTTTCCAGCGCAGCGAGTTTCTGCTGGAGAAGGGTTTCCTCGACGCCGTCGTCCACCGCAAGGATCTGAAGAGCTACCTGGCCGACGCCTTCACCTTCATGGCGCCGTAGCGGCGACATCTCCCAAGAGTCTGAGCGCGAGCGGATGGCATTGAGCTACAGCGAGACGGTGCAGCAGTTACTCTGGCTGGGGCACGAGGGCCGCAGCCTGAAGTGGGACTTGGCGAACATCCGGGCGGTGCTGGAGCGCCTGGGCCATCCGGAGCAGCGATTTCCCAGCGTGCACATCGCCGGCACTAACGGCAAAGGCTCGGTGGCGGCGATGACGGCCGCCATCCTGCGCACGGCGGGCTATCGCACCGGGCTTTACAGCTCGCCTCACCTAGTGCGCATCAACGAACGTATTGTCGTCAACGGTGGCGCTGTTTCGGACGAGGAATTCGCCGCTGCCTTTGACGCTATCACCGAGCCCATCGAAGCCTTGCTGGCAGAGAACGTCTTGCCGAATTATCCCAGCTACTTCGAATGCCTGACAGCGATGGCGCTCTGGCACTTCGCCCAGGCCGAGGTGGACACGGCGGTATTGGAAGTGGGCCTGGGCGGACGGCTGGACGCCACCAACATAGTCACACCCGAGGTTGCGGCCATCACTGCCATTGATTTCGACCACGAGCGCTATCTGGGCTACTCCATCGAACAGATTGCCGCCGAGAAGGCCGGAATCATCAAGCCGGGCGTGCCGGTCGTCAGCGCGGCCACGCATCCTGTGGCGCGCGAAGTGGTAGCCAAGCGCGCAGCGGAGCTGGACGCGCCGTTGGTGGACGTGGAAGCGGACTACAGCGTGGAAGAGATGCGCACCCGCGACTTGGGCCGCTATAAGTTCGTCGTTCGGCGCCCAGATGGATTTTCCCTCTCGCTGGCCCCCTCGCTGCGGGGAGCTTTCCAGGTGCAGAACGCGCTGGTGGCCGTTGCTGTGGCACGCCAACTGGCAGCCGCTGGCTGGTGGATTACCGAGCGAGCGATTGCGGACGGGATTGCTGCGGCCGAGTGGCGGGG
>DATEUS010000198.1:0-4749 GCA_035282985.1 Candidatus Acidiferrales bacterium | reverse complement strand
CTTCAGCTCGCAGCCGAACTCGCGGTCGAGGAGGCCAACCAGCCCCGCCGTAATTCGGCGGGGCCAGCAGGAGGCTTTGGCGGCCGGGCCTTCCGTCTTCTGACTCGCGATACCAGCGGGCCCTGGGGTCGGGCCAGTGGGGAAGTCGTCAAACTCATCTATGCCGATCAAGTGGTGGCTCTACTTACTTCGATGGAGGGAGCGACCGCTCATCTGGCCGAGCAGGTGGCGACCAAGGCGGGCGTGCCCGTGCTGAGCCTGGCGCCGGATACGACTACGACGCAAATCAACCTTCCCTGGATTTTTCGCTGCGTTCCCAGTGACCGCGCGGAGGCTACCGTTCTCGCCAAAGAACTCTTTGTCGAGCGCGGATACACAAAGGTGGCCCTGGTGATGCAGGACTACCGCGAAGGACGGTTGGGAGGGTCGGCCTTCCGCGCCGCTACGCCCGACCCGAATAGGCTGGTGACGTTTTTGTTGCCTCAGGAACCTGTGGCTTCTGACTTCGATTATCTTTTGGAGAGAATCCGGCAAGAGCAGGTCGAAGCCCTGGTTCTGTGGACGAGGCCGGCGGAAGCGAGCCGCTTCGTAGAGCTTCTGCGGCAGGCCGGGTCGGAACTCGAAATTTACCTGAGCGTGGAGGCCGCGCAGCCACCCTTTCTTGCTGCTTTGGGGACGCAGGCCAGGGGCCTTCACGTTATTGCGCCCGCGGCCAGTTCGGACTCGGGGTCGGACGGCGAGTCTTTCCCGGTCAGGTACAAAGAGCGAGGCGGCGAGTTGCCGAGTCCGGCCGCGACGGCGACCTTTGACTGCGTCCGGCTCTTGGTCAGCGCTGTCAATGACACGGGCCCCAACCGCGCCCGGATTCAAGACTACCTGGCGACCAGCCCCCGCAACTCCGAAACAATAGGACAGGTTGCGTTTGACCCTCAGGGAAACCTGAAGAGTCCTTGGACGGTGCGCCCGTTGCCAGCCGAATAGGACCGAGGCACAACCAGGGCAGACAGAGTCCATCTCCCGGTTCGCTTGAAGATCTTGGAGCACTACGAGTTGGTAGCGGTACCGGGAATCTCGAAGATCCGCCTGGGGCGGAGAACCGGGAAGAGGACAATTGGATTGGCCCTTCGATCCCGACATTCAAGCGCCATGGCATTCTTGAGTCGGGACTCAGGGCAAATTTTCCTGACGGAAAATTTGGTAGCGGTACCGGGAATCGAACCCGGGTTTCCAGATTGAGAATCTGGCGTCCTAGCCCCTAGACGATACCGCCACCGAAAAGCAACTCGGGCGAGTCTTGCGCCTCGGCAAGAAGCGCAGCCCTGTTACGGCACTCCTTTTTATAGCCCACGCGTGAAGGAGCGTCAAGCCCGCCTCCGGTGCTCTGGCCGCGTTGACTCGGCCTTGCCACCCCGCTAGCATACAGGTTCATTTTCGGGGGAGTAGGAGTGCCGAGCCCTTCACAGGCGAAGACAGCCGACTTTCTGGAGCGCATTCTCCGCGTGCGGCGCGGCGCTCTGGCGGAGGCCAAGCGAACGACGCCAGCGGCGAAGCTGGAAGAGCGCGCCGCGGCCGCGCCTCCCGTACGCGACTTCGCCGGTGCGCTCCAGCGCGACGGCATCAACATCATCGCCGAGCTGAAGAAGGCTTCGCCCTCGCGCGGCTTGCTGCGCGCGACCTACAACCCCGCTGCCCTGGCACCGGCGCTGGAGCGGGCCGGCGCTGTCGCCCTCTCTGTGTTGACCGAGCCGGAGTTTTTCCAGGGTGGGCTGGAGGACCTGCAAGTGGCGCGAACGGTGTCGAACTTGCCGATCCTGCGCAAAGATTTTCTCTTCGACCCCTATCAGCTCTATGAGGCGCGCGCCGCCGGCGCTGACGCTTTCCTGCTCATCGCAGCCGTTCTCTCACCGGCTGAGTTGCGTCAACTGATCACCCTGGGGCGGCAATTGAGGATGGCGGCGTTGGTGGAGGTGCACACGGCGGAGGAGCTGGAGCGGGCGCTGGCGGCGGGCGCGGAGATTGTTGGCGTCAACAACCGTGACCTGAAAACCTTCGAGGTGAGCCTGGAAACCTCGCTGCGGCTCGTCGAAGCAATCCCCGATGAATGCGTGGCGGTGAGCGAGAGCGGATTGCGTTCGAGGGAAGACCTGCAACGCCTGCGGACAGCCGGCTTCGACGCCTTTCTCATTGGCGAGCATCTCATGCAGGCTTCCGAGCCGGACAAAGCCCTGCGAGAACTGCTGACCGGTGAGAGCGCCTAGATGGTTCGCGTCAAGGTCTGCGGCATCACCAACCTGGAGGACGCCCTGGTGGCGGCCACAGCGGGCGCCGACGCGCTGGGGTTCAACTTCTGGCCGCGCAGCCCGCGCTTTGTCGAGCCGCGGCGTGCGGCGGCCATCATCGCGCGGCTGCCGCCGTTCGTGACTTCTGTCGGCGTGTTTGTGAACAAGAAGAGGTCGCGAGTGGAAAGCCTGGCGCGTTGCGTGGGTCTCGCCGCCGTGCAGTTGCACGGCGAAGAGAGCCCGGACGATGCCAAGGCACTCGCTGCTGCCTCCCTGTTGGTGCTGAAGGCCTTCCGCGTAGGGCCGAGTTTCCAGCCGGAGCAGTTGCGGCGCTACCCGGGCGTGGCGGCCTTTCTGCTCGACGCCGAGGTCAAGGGCCAGCGCGGCGGGACCGGCAGGACATTCGACTGGAAGCAGGCGCGGGCGGCCGGCCGCTACGGACGCATCCTCCTGGCCGGTGGACTGACGGTCGAGAACGTCGCTGCGGCCATCCGCCAGGCACAGCCCTACGGTGTGGATGTCTGCACCGGGGTGGAGAAGGCGCCCGGGCAGAAGGACCACGAGCGACTGCGGGCGTTCATTCAACGGGCTAAAGGAACCGTTGTCCCGTGATGCGATCTACCCTCACGTCTCTGCCGGACGCGCGCGGGCACTTTGGTCTTTTCGGCGGGCGCTTTGTGCCGGAAACATTGATGGCGCCGCTGGAGGAGCTGGAGCGGGCCTACCGCCTCGCTCGCGCCGACCGGCGCTTTGCCCGTGCTTTGAACGCGCTGCTAGCCGATTTTGCCGGCCGGCCGACGCCGCTTTACTTTGCCCAGCGGCTAAGCCGTTATCTCGGCGGCGGCAGGATCTACCTGAAGCGCGAAGACCTGCTGCACACCGGCGCCCACAAGATCAACAACTGCCTAGGGCAAGGATTGTTGGCCCTGCGCCTCGGCAAACGACGCTTGATCGCCGAGACAGGCGCGGGACAGCACGGCGTAGCCACGGCCACAGTCGCCGCGCATATGGGCCTGCGGGCCACAATCTATATGGGCGAAGAAGACATGGCGCGGCAGCGCTTGAATGTCGTGCGGATGCAGCTCCTGGGTGCGGAAGTGATCCCGGTCGCTGCTGGCAGCCGCACGCTGAAGGATGCCATCAACGAGGCCATGCGCGATTGGGTGACGAATGTGGAGGACACCCACTATCTGCTGGGGTCGGTCTGCGGCGCTCATCCCTATCCGCAGATGGTGCGCGACTTTCAGGCTGTGATCGGGCGCGAAACCCGCGGGCAGATTCTTCGGGCCGAGAAGCGCCTGCCCGACTACTTGTTTGCCTGCGTGGGTGGCGGGTCGAACGCCATCGGGCTTTTCTATGAGTTCCTGCGCGAGCCTGGAGTAAAGATGGTGGGTGTGGAAGCCGGCGGGCGCGGGTCGGGATTGGGGGAGCACGCAGCGCGGCTGTCCCTCCGGAGCCCGGAGGGCGTAGGCGGGCGAGCCCGGCACGGCGTGCTGCACGGGACCTACACGTATGTTCTCCAGGACAAACACGGGCAGATTTCCACCACTCATTCCGTCTCGGCCGGGCTCGACTATCCCGCCGTGGGCCCCGAGCATGCCTATCTGCATGAGACCAAGCGCGTGGAATACACCGCTGCCAGCGACGACGAGGCGTTGGAGGCGGCGCGGCTGTTGGCCGAGCAGGAGGGAATCATCCCGGCCCTGGAGCCGGCGCATGCGCTGGCGGAGGTTATCAAGCGGGCGCCGAGGATGCGAGCCGACCAAAGCGTGGTGGTGAATCTCTCCGGACGCGGCGACAAGGACATGGACATTTTGGCCGAGCACCTGCCCGGCCACCGGACGTAGACAAGATGGCTCAGTCCAAGAAAACTCGGAGGAAAAAAGGCACGGCCGCGAAGAGCGCGGGCAGAGCCGCGCAGAGGCACTCGAATCGGTTGCGGGCTGCCTTTGGTGGCGCGCGGCGCGGAAAAAACAAGGGCCCGGCGCTGGTGGCCTACGTCACCGCCGGCGACCCTGACGTGAAATTCACTCAGGCGTTGGTGCTGCGGCTGGCAGAAGCGGGCGCTGACGTGGTGGAGCTGGGCGTTCCTTTCTCCGACCCCATTGCCGACGGGCCGGTGATCCAGCGGGCCAGCGAGCGGGCGCTGCGGTCGGGCACGACGTTGGCTGACGTGCTGAAGCTGGCGGGGCGCATTCGGAAGAAGAGTCCGGTGCCGCTGGTTCTGTTCAGCTACTACAATCCGATACTGCAAATGGGGGTGGAACGCTTTGCCGGACGGGCGGTGGCAGCGGGGATGGATGGCGTGTTGATCACCGACTTGACGCCGGAGGAGGCCGACGGTTTTGTGACGACCATGCGGCGGGCGCGGCCAGGCGGGCTCGACACCGTGTTTCTGGTGGCGCCGACTTCGACCCGGGCGCGACTGCGGGCGATCACTCGGTTGTCGCGCGGTTTTGTGTATGTAATC
>DATEUS010000197.1:0-11998 GCA_035282985.1 Candidatus Acidiferrales bacterium | reverse complement strand
CGCGGAAGCCCACCTCAGAGGCCACCTGATTCCTCTGGGACGGGCGACGCCCCGGCTCAATTCCTCCCGCATCCTTCTCGCCGGAGACGCTGCCGGCCTGGCGGACCAGCTGACGGGAGAGGGCATCTCCTACGCCATTCGCAGCGGGCGGCTGGCGGCCGAGACAATCATTGAATGCTTGCACGCCCCCAGCGCGCCCTTGGATTCCTATTCTGCCCGGCTAAAGACTACGCTCCTGCCCGAGCTGCGCTGGGCGTCGGTGCTGGCGCGCTGCCTCTACGCTTGGCCGGCGCTTTTCTACCGCGCCTTCGCCCGCAAGCCACTCTTTGCCGACAGGGTCGTCGACGCCTTCGAGGGAAAGACGACCTATGGCGACTTACTCAGAAAAGCGCTCACCAAACCCCACAAGCTGGTGTGACGTTGGCCCCCGTACGGGGGCAGGCCGCCGTCCGTCCTTGCGCATGGAGCGGTGGCACTGAAGGTCAGGTTTGAGTCCTGTCCCAAAACCGTCAGATTGACCAGTAGCGTTTCTCTGCAGCGTCTCCTATCCTTCGGCGCCGGGAGTTTCGGGCTCAAACCCCGCAATTTAGAGGAACAGGGGGTGCCAAAGGATGAAGGAGCAAAGGTCTTATAGGTTCATGAGTAACGGAAACGAATGGGCCAACGAGCTTTTCTTCGTTTTTGTCGCTGGCTTCCTGGTGGCGACCCTTTTCTGGCTGGGGCTTTATTTCTACCAGGCGCGGCCGGCCCAGGCCGACGCCATGCAGGCGCAGGAAGTGACTCTCCGCGAGGCTGATGCCCGCCTGCGCGTGTGCAGCGCTGAAAGGGATCGGCTCGGCCAACTCAACCAACGGCTGGAGTCCGAGGTCGGCAAGCTCGACCAGAAGCTCCGGCAGGCTTGGTCGGCCTACGGCCGCTGCGCTCAGGGTGCGAAGTAGCCGCGGCGCGGCCGCAGCCTGGAGCACCTGGTATCCGTCACTCACTCCCGCGTTGACTTGTCTCCCCTCGCGGCCTAGCATGGAAGCAAGGGGGGGTGGGGAGTGATGCCGTGACCGAAAACACCCTCTGGCAAGACAGCTTCCTGGCCCGCTTTTCACCCCCAGTGCAGCAGAAGTTGCTCGCGCTCAGCGAGCCCTTTCACTTCCCGGCAGGGCAGACCATCTTTGAAGAGGGAGCCGCCAGCCTCTATCTCTATGTTGTCAAGAGCGGGCGTGTCGCCATCGAAGCGCACATTCCGGCCTGGGGGAACCGCCTGATCACGACTCTGGGGCCGGGCGAGCTCTTCAGTTGGTCCGCGCTCATCGAACCCCGCATCGAGACCGCCTCGGCCCGGGCGGTGGAAGACACCGAAGTGGTGGGGATCAAGGGCGGGGCGCTGATGGATGCCTGCCGGGAGGACGCCGAGTTCGGCTTTCAGCTTTATCGCACGCTGGCGGAGGTGATTACCGACCGCCTGGTCTCGACCCGCCGGCAGTTGCTCGGGGGCCACCACGAGCCCGAGGAAGCCCGCATCTCCCGCTAGCCCCGCCGAACGCCTACTCGCCCAGCACCTTGATGACCAGCCGCTTGGCGCGCTGGCCGCCAAAATTATTAGAAGCTATCTCAAAACCGTGCGATTTGGCGCACCCGGAAGGGCGCGGCTTCCTCGTCCTGAGCGGAGTCGAAGGAGCCGTGCCGAGAAAGCCGGCCAATACGCTGGGCTTTAGCCCCTGAAGTCCTCTGAGTCCCTTGTGTGGAGGCAGTTGACTCAGTTTTGAAATAGCTTCTAGTCAGGATGCACGCTCTGGTTGAAGAGCGCGCTACTTCCCCTTGGCGGGAGGCTTGGGGCCCTTCAGCTCGATGAGAATGGCCTCGACTGCCTTATCGCCGTGCGCGGCAGCGTGCTTTTCCGCCGGCCGCCAAGTAACCTGTCCGGCCTGGCTGGTCATTTGGCTGGTCGTGCCGTCGGGCATGGTGAAGGTGGTGGTGCCGGCGGTCAGCGAAATGACCACCGCGGCCGGATGCTCGTGCATGGGCGACTTTTCGTGCGGAGCGGCTTTGTAGCGTAACACCCGCACCTGGTCATTCTCGAACTCCACCTTGAAATGCTTGGCGTCAACTTTTACTGGATCCTGGGCGAAAACGGGTCCCGCTGCGAGACAGAGCAAAGACACGAGAAACAAGACGCGACGCATGGAATTATCCTCCCTTTGAGGTGAAGACCCCCCGAAGTCGCGGCCACCCTACTCCTAGAGAGGTTGCCTGTCAAGTCAACTCGCCGTAGAAGACCCGCTGCCAGGGGCCGAGGTCGAGCCGGCCCGCCGTAATCGGCAGGATGACCTGGTGGTGCAGGAGCAGATTCTTCAGGTGGGCGTCGTCCCGATGCATCGGGATGCAGTGGTGGCGGTAGTCGCGACGGATGGGTGCCAGCTTCTCCAGCCGGTCGTCAATGTCGGCCAGCAAGCCTTCCTCGTTGTCATTGACGAACACCGAGGCGGTGATGTGCATCGCTGATACCAACACCATCCCCGCCTGCGGCAGGCAGGCCCTCCCGCACTCCCCTTTTCTTCACCGCGGCTTCTACTTGCGGGGTGATGTGGATGTATTCGCGATGCTTTTTAGTGTTGAAGGTCAAGTACTCCGTATGAAACTTCATGGCTGACTCCTCTGGTGCGAAATCGAAGGGAACGAGTCTCGAGCGGCAGGAATCGCGGCAGGAAGCCTACTCTTTGTGCTCTTTGGTGCAGTTGGGGCAGCGCAGCGACTTCTCGCCCGGGCGGGTGGCGAACATGTTGTTGCAGGCCTCGCAGACCCGATGGATGATGGGCCGGTCGTCGGGAGCGCGGCTCTGGGACTTTTCTGCGCTGCCGTGAGTCGAGGCGTCTTCCATCGGCTTCCTCCCTCTCCCATTCTCTCCGTTTTCGTCGCTATTGCAAGTGGCGCAGCCAGCGCACCCCGACCAGCAGCCCCAGCGTCACCACCAACGGCAGCGACGCGGAGAGCGCCAGCGCCGCCGGTGTCCCCCAGGTATCGGCCAGAGCGCCGATCAGCAGGCTTCCCAGCGGGCTGAAGCCCAAATAGGCCATCGAGTGCCAGCCCAGCACCCGCCCGCGCATCTCGTCGGGCACCAGCGTCTGCAACAAGCTGTTCACCGTCGCCACCGCGCAGACCATGGCCCCGCCGGTCACCACCAGCGCAGCCAGCGAGAGCCAGAAGCTGCGCGAGAGCGCCAGCACCAGGACTCCGCCGAAGAAGAACAGCATGCCGCCCAGCACCAGGGGGCCTCGCCGCCACTCGTGTCGCCAGCCGGCCAGCATCACCGCGCCCACCAGTGCCCCGCCGCCGCTGGCGGAGAACATATAACCCAGCCCGCGGGCGCCAACGTGGAGAACGTCGCGGGCAAACACCGGCAGGAAGATCAGGTAGGGCAGCCCGAACAGGCTGATCATCGCCACCAGGTTGACCAGCAGCAGCATGCGCCGGTGGCTCCAGAGGTAGCGGTGGCCCTCCACCAGGCCTTCCAGGATCGAGCTATGGGTTGGCTGGGGTCGAGCGTGATAAGCGATGAGCGAGAGGGCGACCAGCGGGGCCAGAAAGCTGACGGCATTCACGTAAAAGCAGCTGGCCAGCCCCACCGTGCTCACCAGGAAGCCGGCAATGGCCGGGCCGATGACGCGAGAGGTGTTGAACTGCATCGAGTTCAAGGCGATGGCGTTGAGCAGGTCTTCCCGGCTGGAAAGGTCGCGCACCATCACCTGGAAGGCGGGAAAGTTGAGGGCACTGGTGGTGCCGAGCAGAAAGGCAAGCAGCAGAACCTCGTGGTAGTTGATAACCTCGAGGGCCACCAGCACCGCCAGCGTCAGCGCCAGCAGCAGCATCAGGGAGTGCGTCAGCAGCAGCCAGCGCCGGCGGTTCACCCGGTCGGCAATCACCCCGCCGGGGAGGGAGAAGAGCAGCGCCGGCGTGAACTGCGCGAACCCCACCAATCCCAAGAGAAAAGGCGAGTTGGTCATCTCCAGCACCAGCCAGCCCAGGGCGACTTGGTGCATCCAGGTACCGATGTTGGAGAGGAAATTCCCAGTCCAGAACAGGCGGTAGTCCCGGTGGCGCAGCGCCCGCAGCATCCCCGTCCGGGGTGCGAACAGCGCCGCCGGCAGCCCCGGAGCCAGTGGCACCTCCGCCGGCGGAGCTGCGACTTCTTGCGCGTCAGGGTAGACCGACTCGACGGGTTTGACCGGGTCCATTGAATGCCTTGCCCGCGGTGAGGGCCACGTAGTTTAGCAGGTAGTTAGACGCCCGCAAAGCTGTTCCCCTCGTTGCGTACTGGGCTAATTTGAGTTCAACCCATCCCGCAGCAGCGGGACGCTGGGCCCCTGTGGCAGGAGCCACAGGGTTGAACTCTTGTGTGATCCGGTCCCTGTGTGGCGCACTGCAGGTAGGGCCGGCGTTTACTTGTCCCGAGCGTAGCCGAGGGATCCCCCGGCGGCAGGCCCTTTCTCTTTTTTCTCTAACTCGTGGAGAAGCTCCTCAAGCACTTCTGTGACCTGACCGATTGATACTGGCCGTCGCAGCATGCGCGCGGCGCCAAAGGGGATTTGTTCCTGGGCGCCAGCGATTAGCACCACGGACAGACGCCCGGCCCACTGGCGGAGGTGCGTGGCGGTTTCGGCTGGGTCGGAATCTGTTGGGTCGAATACCACGGCCGCCGGCGCGGGCCCGCTCACCAGCGCCGCGGCCGCCTCAGCCAGAGTCTCGAATCCCCGCGCTTCATAGCCCTGCTCGCGCAATTGGGCGCGCAGGAGAGTTCGGAACCGCCACTCCCTCCCCACCACAAAGATGGTCTTCATCGCATCTAAGGCAGTGTAGCACTGAGTGGTGGCCGGATTGCGGTTGGCTGGCTCCGGTGCTAAGCTGGAAAATCTCGCCGGAGGCACGCAGGACGTCATGCAGGTGAAAGTTCTCTTCTTTGGGCAGTTGAAAGACGTGGTGGGCGCGGCGGAGGAGCGGGTCGAGCTGCCCGCCGGCGCCCGCGTTGCCGACTTGGTCGCGCACTACCAGCAACGCTTTCCCCGCTGGGAGGAATTCCGCCCCAGCATTGCCGTGGCGGTCAACCAGGAGTACGCCGACGTGGCCGCGGGGCTCGAGCCCGAGGATGAAGTCGCCTTCCTGCCGCCCGTGAGCGGGGGCGAGGTCCGGGACAGGGTCGAGCTGACGCGCTCTCCCATCCGCACCCAGGAAATCCTTGCTGGCGTGAAAGCCTCCGGCGATGGGGCCGTGGTGGTGTTTGACGGCATCGTGCGCGATCATTCCCGAGATCGGAAGGCGCTCTACCTCGACTATGAAGCCTATGAGCCGATGGCCCTGGCGAAGATGCGCGAGATTGTCGCCGAGATTCACGCTCGCTTTCGCGTCGATGCCGTGGCGTTGGTGCATCGCCTGGGGCGCTTGCAAATTGGCGAAACCAGCGTGCTCATCGCCGTCAGCGCCGCCCACCGCGCCGCCGCCTTCGACGCCTGCCGCCACGCCATTGAGCGCCTGAAACACACCGTGCCTCTTTGGAAGAAGGAATATTTCGCCGACGGCGCCGTCTGGGTGAAAGGGGAGCGGCTGGCGCCGACGACAGAGCCTGCCCCGGTTCGACAGCGGTCGTGACACCCGCCGTGCAGACACGTCTCCTCCGTCCTGGTGTGATTGTCGGATTGGTGCTGGTTTGCGGACTGCTCGTGCCCCCGGCGCGGGCGCAGGAGCCCCCGCCCGACTCTTTCCGTTACCGGGTGGATGTTCAACTGGTGCTGCTCTCGGCCAGCGTGCTCACGCCCGACGGCCGGCCGGTGACCGACCTGGGTGAAGACGCTTTCGAAGTCTACGAGAACGGCCAGTTGCGCCCCATCAAGCTGTTCGAGCGCAAGACGGCCCTTCCCCTGCAACTGGTTCTCCTGGTGGACGCCAGCCTGAGCGCCGCCAGCGAGCTGAAGGCGCAAAAGGTGGCGATGGCGCGCTTCATCCAGCGCGTCCTGCTTCCTAAGGACACCGCCGCCCTCTACGAGCTGTCGGGCAAATCGAAGCCGGTGGTTGATTTCTCCGATTCGCCGCAGAAACTGCAAGAGGGCTTGCAGTTGATCAAGGTTCGGGCCGGGACCGCTCTCTACGACGCCATCGTTGAAGTGTCCGCCAAGCTGAAGGAGCGCGAGGGCCGCCGGGTGATGGTGGTGGTCAGCGACGGCAACGACACCACCAGCCAGAGCGACTTCCAGGCCGCCCTCCGCGCCATCCAGGAGGCTGAAGCCACTCTCTTTGCCCTGGTGGTGCGGCCCATTCCCGGTGAAAGCGGGCGCTACGTGCGCGGGGAGCACGTCCTGATTACGCTGTCCGACCTGACCGGCGGCCGCGTCTTCTTCACCGAGCGCGTCGGTGAGATGGACCGCTTCTTCGACGAGCTGAGCGATCTCTTGCGCACCCAGTACCTGATTGGCTATCAGGCCGGCCCGCCCGGCTACCGTTCCGAGTTCCGCACCATCGAAGTGCGCATCAAGGGCCAGGCCGACACCGTGCAGCACCGCAAGGGCTACTACGCCGAGCCGCGCCCATAGGAAGCCGATGAACCGTTACCTGCAAGCCGCCCTGGAGACCGCGCAGCAGGCGGGGGCCCTGCTCCTCGATGAGTTCCGCAAGCCGGCCCGCATCGAATACAAAGGCAGCGCCGACCTCGTCACCGCCGCCGACCGCCGCTCGGAAGAGTTCATCGTCGAGCGCCTGCACACGCTCTTTCCTCAGCACGCCATCGTGGCCGAGGAGGGCGGCCGCCGGGGGCCAAGCTCCGACTATTGCTGGTACGTTGACCCCATCGACGGCACCACCAACTTCGCCCACGGCTATCCGGTCTTCTGTGTCTCGCTGGCCTTGGTGGTGGGGGAGGAAACCGAGGTGGGGGTGGTGCACGACCCGATACGCGGGGAAACCTTCCACGCCGCGCGCGGCGAAGGCGGCTGGCTCAACCAGCAGCGGCTCCGCGTCAGCCGGACGGAGCGGCTGGCGGAAAGCCTGCTCGCCACCGGCTTTCCCAGCAGCAAGCGCCACGAGAGCCCCAACATCCTCTACTACCATCGCTTCACCCTGCTGAGCCACGGCGTGCGCCGCGACGGCTCGGCGGCGCTCGACCTCTGCTCGGTGGCCTGCGGGCGCTTCGACGGCTTCTGGGAGCTGAACCTGAAGCCGTGGGATGTGGCCGCCGGCGCCCTGCTGGTGCGCGAGGCCGGCGGGGTGGTGACCGACTTCAGCGCCATGCCTTACCGGCTGGGCGGTATAGAAATCGCCGCCAGCAACGGCTTGATCCATCCCGAACTGCGCGGGGTGTTCGCCGAGCTGGCCGAGCCCGCCTCCCGCCCGCTCACCTTCTGAGCGGTTCCGACAGCAACAATCATCAGCGCTGTCAGTCGAAGTGAATCGTGATCACTACGTGAGAACTTTTCTGCAGCCGGCTGCCCAGGTCGGCGATTTTCTTCTGCCACCCGTACTTTTGCGCCAGGAGTCTCTGGCCGCGCTCGGTCCCGGCAGCATCCTCGATGCGCGCGGTGGCTTCGACCCAGACTCCCTTGGGTTTTCCCCGAGCGCTGCAGGGCACGACGCGCACGCGAGGGTTGCGGCGGAGGCGCTTCACCTTGCCGCTGTTCGCCAGCGTGTAGGCGTAAAGGACACCGCTGTCCTCGGCAAACCAGATCGGGGTCTGTACCCCCTGGCCGTTCTTCCTGTAGGTCTCGAGGTTGAGGTAGTTCTGATCGGCAAATTGAGCCAGCTTGTCGCTGTTCATTGCTGTTTCTGCCCCCCGAAGGCCCGGGCGGGCCGGCGCCATCTTAGGCAGCGTTGCCCGACGGGTCAACGGCGAGGAGCGATGAAGGCTTGACTTTACAAGCGGGGAAAGGGAGTGGTAGAGTGTGCCGCCAACGGCAAAAGCCGCGTTCGTAACGCTTCCTGATGCCACTCCGAAGACAACGAAGCCGTCGCCGCCATCAGATCCACGTCACCCACCAGACCATCCATCTGCCCCGCTTGTCTGCCGATTTCAGCGGCCTGCGTCTGGTGCAATTGAGCGACATCCACCACGGACTCTATACCCGCCTGACGGAAGTGGAGCGGGCGGTGGGGCTGGCCAACCACCACCAGCCCGACGTGGTGGCCCTGACCGGCGATTTCGTCAGCAATTCTCCCAACTATATCGCGCCGGTGGCGGAGGCCCTTGGCCGCCTCCGCGCCACACTGGGTGTCTTCGCCGTGCTGGGGAATCACGACCACCGCGTAGGCGCGGATGCGGTGGCTTCTGCTCTCGAAGCCGAGGGCATCAACGTGCTGCGCAACCGCCACGTGCGCTTGCGGCGCAACGGCTCTGCCCTGACACTGGCGGGGTTGGACGACCTCGGCTATCGCGAGCACGACCTGCGGCTGGCTTTGCTGGGCGCTGATCTCGACGACGCCACCATTCTCCTTTGCCACAACCCGGCGGTGCTGCCGTTGGCGGTGGCCCGCGGCGTGGATCTGGTCGTCTCCGGCCACACCCACGGCGGCCAGATGGACCTGCCCCGGCTGCGCTCTTTTGCCGACAAGCGCGGGGTGCGCGTTCCCATGCGCCTCCGCCACGGCTGGGACCGGGTCAACGGCACGCAGATCTACATCAGCCGCGGCCTCGGCACCGTGGTGGTTCCCGTGCGCTGGCGCTGTCCGGCGGAAATCTCCGTCCTTCGCCTGCAGGCGACCAACGGCCATGCCTCCTGAAGTTGTCCGCGGTTCCCGATGCGCGCCGTTGAGCTGATCCAGAAGAAGCGCGACGCCGGCACGCACACCCGGGAAGAAATCTTCTTTCTCGTCGAGCAGTACACGCGCGACCTCCTCCCCGACTACCAGATGGCTGCCTGGCTGATGGCGGTCTATCTCCGCGGCCTGACGCCGGCGGAAACCACCGACCTCACCGAAGCCATGCTGCGCTCCGGCGAGGTGCTGGATTTCAGCGATCTGCCCGGCATCAAAGTCGGCAAACATTCCACCGGCGGCGTAGGCGACAAGACTTCGCTGGTGATCGCCCCGGTGGCGGCGGCCGCTGGCGTGCGCGTGCCGATGATTTCCGGGCGCGGCCTGGGGCACTCGGGCGGCACACTCGACAAGCTGGAAGCCATTCCCGGCTTCAACGTCAACTTGAGCTTGACGGAGTTTCGCCGGGCGCTGGACCAGGTGGGCTGCGCCCTGATCGGCCAGACCAAGGAGATTGCCCCAGCCGACAAGAAGCTCTACGCCCTGCGCGACGTCACCGCCACCGTGGCCAGCATCCCCTTGATTACCGGCTCCATCCTGAGCAAGAAGCTGGCCGAGGGCAGTGAGGCCCTCGTGCTCGACGTCAAGGTGGGTGCAGGCGCATTCATGAAGGACGAGGAGAGCGCCACCCGGCTGGCCGAATCCATGCGCGCCATCGGCACGCGCATGGGCAAGCGCGTGGTGGTGTTGTTGACCGACATGGACCAGCCGCTGGGACGGGCAGCCGGCAACGCCCTGGAAGTGGTGGAAGCGGTGGAGGCGCTGCACGGCGGCGGCCCCGACGACTTCCGTGCCATTTGCCGGGAGCTGGGTGCCTGGATGCTGCACCTGGGCGGGCAGGCGGCCTCGGTCGAGCAGGGGCGCGAGCGCTACAACGAACTGATTCGCTCCGGCGCAGCAGCGGAAAAATTCCGCCAAATCATTGCCCAGCAGGGCGGCGACGCCCGCGTGGTGGACGACACCGGGCGCCTGCCCCAGGCCCGCCAGCGCCAGGATGTGCTCGCACCGGCCGGGGGCTTTCTGGCCCGGATGGAAACCGAGCGGATCGGCTGGGCGACCATGGCCCTGGGAGCGGGCCGCCAACGCGTGGACGACAGTGTCGATCCGGCCGCGGGACTGATTCTGCACAAGAAGGTGGGCGACCCGGTCGCGGCGAGGGAGCCGCTGGCCACGCTGCATTTCAACCAGCCGGAGAAGCTGGCGGAAGCGCAGCGCTGGCTCGAGGGCGCGTTTGTGCTGGCGCCGGAGCCGCCGCCGGCGCGGCCGCTGATCCTGAAGACGCTGGCCCCGCCGGCGGCGGGGCTGGCCTGATTGTGCTTTCGCAAGCAACTCTGGGAGGAGACCTATGGAACGCCTGATGGGTTTGCTGGGACTTGTGGTGGTCTTGGGAATCGCCTATCTGTTCTCCACGAGCCGCCGCGCCATTCGACTCAAGACCGTGGCGGTAGGTTTGAGTCTCCAGTTCATATTCGCCTTCTTCGTGCTGCGCACCGACTGGGGACGAGCCTTATTCGCCACGCTCGGCAATCTGGTCACGCAGTTCCTGCACTTGTCGCGTGCCGGCTCGGAGTTTGTGTTCGGCCAGTTGGGGGTGGCGGACAGCGATTTCAGCAACACCTATGGGGCGGTCTTTGCTTTCGACGTCTTGCCCACCATCATCTTCGTGGCGGCCTTTTTCGCCATTCTCTACCACTACGGGGTGATGCAAAAAGTAGTCCGCGGCTTCGCCTGGCTGATGACCCGTCTGATGGCGGCCACCGGGGCCGAGTCCGTCACCGTCGCCGCCAGTGTTTTTGGCATGGGCCAGACGGAAGCTCCACTCAGCATTCGCCCTTATCTCTCCACGCTGACGAAATCAGAACTTATGACGATTATGACCTCCGGCATGGCCCACGTGGCCGGCGGCGTGATGGCCGCCTACATTGCCTTTGGCGCCGAAGCCCGGCACCTGCTGACTGCCGTAGTGATGACTGCTCCCGGCACCATTCTGCTGGCCAAGATGTTCGTCCCTGAGACGGAAAGCCCGTTGACCGCCGGCATCGTGAAGGTGGACGTGGAGCGCACCGACCCCAACGTGCTCGGCGCCACCGCCCGCGGCACCACCGACGGCCTGAGCCTGGCCTTGAATGTGGCCGCGATGCTGATTTCCTTCCTGGCACTGATTGCCTTCGTGAATTGGGTTCTCGGTGGAGTCCACGACGGGTTGGCTGGCCTGGGTTTCGGCTACTTCCCCGCCAACTTGCAGGAAATTCTGGGCTGGGTTTTCAGTCCCATGGCCTTCCTGCTGGGGGTCCCGTGGGGCGAGGCGGCCAGCGTCGGCAATTTGCTTGGGCTGCGAATGGTGACGAACGAATTCATCGCCTACGGCGAGCTGGGAAAGCTGATCCAGGCGAGCGCTCTCAGCCCGCGCTCGATTATCATCGCCACCTTTGCGCTTTGCGGTTTCGCCAACTTCGCCTCCATCGGCATCCAGATCGGCGGCATCGGAGCGCTGGCCCCCGACCGGCGCGGCGACCTGGCCCGCCTGGGCTTTCGCGCCATGATTGCCGGGACGTTGGCCAACTTCATGTCGGCGGCTATCGCCGGCATTCTGCTATGATCACAGTTCATTCAAGGTGGTGATTGCCGGTGAACCTCAGCGAGTTCGAGAAAGCAATAGAAGCAGCGCAGTTCATCCGCCAGCGAGCCAAGATCGAGCCCCGCGTCGGGCTGGTGCTGGGCTCGGGGCTGGGCGCCTTCGGCGAATCGCTCACCGACGCGGTCAAGATCCCGTACCAGGAAATCCCGCATTTTCCAGTCTCCACCGTGGTGGGTCACGCCGGCCGCCTGGTGATGGGCCGCTCCGGCAAGATCCCGGTGGCGGTCATGCAGGGGCGGGCACACTATTACGAGGGCTACACGCTGGAGCAGGTAGTGTTTCCCGTGCGCGTGCTGGCGCAGTTGGGCATCCGCGCGCTGGTGGTAACCAACGCCGCCGGCGGCATCAACCGCAACTTGAAGGTGCGCGGACTGCTACTCATCCGTGACCACATCAACCTGATGGGCGTGAACCCCTTGCGCGGCCCCAACGAGGAGCGCTTCGGGCCCCGGTACCCGGATATGACCGAGGCGTACTCGAAGGCGTTCCGGGCACTGGCCAAGAAGGAAGCCCGCCGGCTCAAGTTCCGCCTGTTCGAAGGCGTGTACGCCGCCCTGCCGGGACCGAGCTACGAGACGCCGG
>DATEUS010000196.1:0-2203 GCA_035282985.1 Candidatus Acidiferrales bacterium | reverse complement strand
AGGCCGATTTCCTTTTCCCAGACGGTGTAGGCTTCGTCGTCTTCGTGGAAGACGGTGCCGATGAGCCGCTCCGCCGGCAGCTTGTAGACCTGGGTCATCAGCTCCCAGGCGTAGACGATGGCCTCGCGCTTGAAGTAGTCGCCGAAGGAGAAGTTCCCCAGCATTTCGAAGAAGGTGTGGTGGCGGCGCGTCCGGCCGACGTTTTCCAGGTCGTTGTGCTTGCCGCTCACCCGCAGACACTTCTGCGAGCTGGCGGCGCGCAGGTAGTCGCGCCGCTCCAGCCCCAGAAAAACGTCTTTGAACTGGTTCATGCCTGCGTTGGTGAAGAGCAGGGTGGGGTCGCCGACGGGGACCAGCGAGCTGGAGCGCACCGGGCGGTGGCCGCGCTGGGCAAAAAACTCCAGAAACGTGCGGCGGATGTCGTCCGACTGCGGACCCGCATTCGGGTTGGCTTTCACGCGCTTTCTTCCTCGCCCGCTTCCAGGTCGTCCGGCAGTGCTTGCCGCGCCCGCGTAAACAGTTCGTCGCGTATTATCGCAGAGGGAAAACCGGCCCGCAACAGACTGGCATACACCGAGCGCAGCAGTCTTTGCGGGTAGGGCCGCTTCTTGCCCTGCAGGCGGCGGGCGATGCGCTTGCGCACCAGCGGGCGTTGTTGCTCTTCTCCCGGGAAAACCTCCGCCAGCGCTTCTTCAATGAGTTCCCCCGCCATGCCTTTGCGGCGCAATTCCTGGGCGATGCGGGCGCGCCCGTAGCGCCCGGTGCCGGCGCGGTAGCGGGCGTAGCCGAGGGCGAAGCGGCGGTCGTCAAGCCAGCCACGGGCTGCCAGTCCAGCGAGCAAGGGCTCGACGCTCGACGCCTCGAGCGCCCGGCGTTCCAGCTTCTGGCGAAGTTCGGCGGCGGAGTGGGCGCGGCGGGCCAGAGCGCGGAGGGCGTACTGTTCGAGGGCGTCGTCGCCGAGACGGGGCAGGGAACGGCGAGCCGTGCGCGCTCTCCCTAGCGGCTGCCGCCGCGTTCGAAGTCCTGCATGGCCTGCTGCATTTCTTCGCGGGAGGCGTCGGCGGCGGAGCGGATGCCCTGGACGCGCAGCTTGAAGTCGTCCACGTTGCTGGCGCGTAGCAGCGCCTCTTCGAACGTGATCAGGCCTTCGGTGTAGAGTTCGTAGATGGACTGGTCGAAGGTTTGCATCCCGTACTGCGAGGTGCCGGCGGCGATGGCGTCGTGGATCAGGCGCGTCTTGTCGGGGTTGATGATGCAGTCGCGGATGTAGGGGGTGGCAATCAGCACTTCCACCGCCGGGACGCGGCCCTTGCCGTCCGAGCGCCGCATCAGCCGCTGGGAGATGATGGCCTTCAAGGTGCTGGCCAACTGCAGGCGAATCTGCTTCTGCTCCGGGGGCGGGAAGACGGCGATGATGCGCTGGATGGTTTCGGTGGCGTCCAGGGTGTGCAGAGTGGAGAAGACCATGTGGCCGGTCTCAGCCGCCAGCAGCGCCGTGCCGATGGTTTCCAGGTCGCGCATCTCGCCGACCAGGATGACGTCGGGGTCCTGCCGCAGGGCGGCGCGCAGGGCGGTGGCGAAGTTGGCCGTATCCACCTCCACCTCCCGCTGGTTAACGAAGCCTTTCTTGTCGCGGTGCAGGAACTCGATGGGGTCTTCGATGGTGATGATGTGATCGGGGCGCGAGGAGTTGATGCGGTCGACCATGGCCGCCAGGGTGGTGGACTTGCCGCTGCCGGTCGTCCCTGTCACCAGCACCAGTCCACGCTGTTCCTCGCATATCTTCTCCAGCACCTTGGGCAGATGGAGCTCCTCGATGCCCATGATCTTGGTGGGGATCACCCGCAGCACCATGCCCACGTTGCCGCGCTGCTGGAAGATGTTCACCCGGAAGCGGCCCAGGCCGGCGACGCCGTAGGCCATGTCGAGCTCGGCCGTCTCCTTGAAGCGCTGCTTCTGCCGGTTGGTCATCATGCTGAAGGCCATCGACAGCATGTCTTCCGGGGAGATGCGCGACTGCTCGCTGATGGCCGCGAGGTGGCCGTCCACCCGCAGGTAGGGATGGTTGCCGACCTTGAGGTGCAGGTCGGAGGCTTTGCGCTCTACGGCGATGCGCAACAGGTCGTCAACGTTCATGGCAATCTCCCGGACGCCAGTTCTGCCCAGAATAAACTACGTGCACGCTAGCACATCGGCCAGCGGG
>DATEUS010000195.1:0-3767 GCA_035282985.1 Candidatus Acidiferrales bacterium | reverse complement strand
GGCCTTGCACTACCCGGCGGGTGAAACAGAGGATGACCTGGTGGGAATCTCTCGCAAGCATCAGGCCTTGTGGGGCGCGGCTTCAGCCGCGAGAATAGCGGGCCGCGTCTAGTGGGGTGGTTTCTGCCAGCGCTTCAGCTTGGGGATTACATCGTGGGCCAGTTGCCGGGCTTTCTCTTCCGGGAAGCCCAGGTCTTGCATCATGTTCTCCACCGACGATGCGATCATTTCTTCCAGCGTCTGGTCCGGATTGGTGAAGGCCCCGTCCTCAAAGCAGAACATGCAGTACTCAGGGTGCTTGGAGCCGTCGGCATGGGTGCCGTAGTTGTCGAACTCGTCGGAGAGCGGCATGCCACAGCTCTGGCAGCGGACTTTTTGGTTCATGGTCCCTCCTGGCTGCGCGTATCATAGCTGAATCCGGGAGAGCAGAGATGCGGTTGTTTGCGCGCGCCATGTTCGCCCTGACCCGCTGGCTGGCCGCCCGGCGCGGTCTGCGTCCCGCGGAGGGCGCCGCTGCCGACGAAGGCCGCCAGCGGCGGCAGACTGGCATCAGCGGGGAAACGCTCGCCTACTGGTATCTCCGCCGCCAGGGCTACGTGGTGGTGGCGCGCAACTATCGCGTCGCCCATCCGCACGGGGAGATTGACCTCATCGGCTGGGACGGCGAGGTGCTGGCTTTCGTCGAGGTCAAGACCCGCACCACGCCGAGCGGCGGTCCGCCCGAGCGCAGTGTCGATGCCGACAAGCAGCAGGCTCTGCGCCGCATGGCCCGCGACTACTTGGCTCGACGCCGCCTGGGCGAGCCGCCCTACCGCTTTGATGTCCTGGCGCTGGAAGCCCGTCCCGGCGCGGCACCTGTCGTCCGCTTGCACAAGGGCGCCTTCGGAGCCAGCTGAATGGCCTGCCAATCGAGGCTTCCCTGCCTGCGGCAGGCTTGCCAGAATCTCCCTACCACGACGATAATGGAGCACCGCTTATGGCTGCCGGGGGACCCTCCAACCAAGGGTAAGACAACTCGTGCCTGAACTTCGTAAAGACCCCATCACCGGCCGCTGGGTGATCATTGCCACCGAGCGGGCCAAGCGCCCCACCGACTATGCCGCCGAGCCGGTGCTGATCGAGGGCGGCGACTTCTGCCCCTTCTGCTACGGCAACGAGGACAAGACCCCACCGGAGATCATGGCCTACCGCTCCAACGGCACGCCGGCCAACACCCCGGGCTGGAGCCTGCGCGTGGTGCCCAACAAGTTTCCCGCCCTGGGGATCGAGGGCGAACTCGACCGCAGCGGCGAGGGCCTCTTCGACCGCATCAGCGGCATCGGCGCCCACGAAATCATCATCGAATCGCCCGACCACCAGCTCAGCTTGGCCCAGCTGACGCCCAAGCGCATCGAGGACGTGCTCTGGGCCTACCGCGACCGCATCGTCGACCTCAAGAAGGATCCCCGTTTCAAGTACGTTCTGATCTTCAAGAACCACGGCGCCCCTGCCGGAGCCTCGCTCGAGCACACCCACACCCAGCTCATCGCTCTGCCCATCGTCCCCCTGCGCGTGCGCGAGGAAGTGGATGCCTCCAAGCAGTACTACCTGATGAAGGAGCGCTGTATTTTCTGCGACCTCATCCGCCAGGAGCAGCAGAGCCAGGTGCGCGTGATTGCCGAGAACGACGCCTTCATCACCGTCGCTCCCTACGCCCCCCGCTTTCCTTTTGAGGCCTGGATCCTGCCCAAGAAGCACGGCGCCGCCTTCGAAGAAGCCATCTCACCCCTCTACGAAAAACTGGCCGGTGCCCTCAAGAATCTCCTCCAGCGCACCGACGCGGTCCTCAACCATCCCGCCTACAACTTCGTCCTCCACACCACCCCCATGCGCGAGGACACGGAAATCTATTTCCACTGGCACCTGGAGTTCATGCCCAAGCTGACCAAGGTGGCCGGCTTCGAATGGGGGACCGGCTTCTACATCAACCCCACCCCGCCGGAGGACTCCGCCCGCGCCCTGCGCGAAGCCGAAGCCCCGGTCCGCTCCTAGCCTCGCTTGGCGGGTCAGGGCTCTTGTGCTGAGCGTAGTCGAAGCATCATCCCTGACATAAGAAAGCCCAAAAACTAGGGCTTCAGCCCCTGAGGCCTCTGCGGTTGTCTTCTCTGTGTCTCTGTGGTGAGGTGGTTCCTTTCCTTCCGGCCCCTGCTGAGCTCTTCAGCTAGATCCGCGTCAGCGCGCGGATCAAATCGGCCTGCTCGGGGTAGTCCCGCAGCAACGCCTCGCGCTCGCCGCCCGCGTAGTCGCTGGGGTCGAATCCCGGCGCCATCGTCGTTCCCAGCAGGGTAAAGCGTCCGCCCGGGATGAGCCGCGAGCCCTGCCAGACTCCGCGCGGCACTACGAACTGCACCTGCTGCCCGTGGAGAATCTCCTGCCCCAAGACCACACGCCGGCTGGCTCCGTCGGGGTAGAGAAGCAGCATCTCCACCGGGTCGCCCAGGTAGAAGTGATAGACCTCGTCGGTGGGCAACTGGTGCAGGGCGGAGAAAGAGTCAGCCTCAGAGGTAAGCAGGTAGTAGATGGCCGTGCCGAAAACCTTATCGCCGCCGTAACGGCGGGGGAGCGCCGAGCGCGGAATCTTCTCCTCGGCGCAGTAGGTCTGCCGGAACCGCCCGCCCTCGACCGGCAGCGATTCCAGTCCCAGGTGTTCGATGAGCTTCTTGGCCGTCAACATGTCTCCGACTCTCCTCTTGTACTTGTTCTCTGCGTCCTCTGTGTCTCTGCGGTGATTCTGTCTTCTCCGCCCGGTTCGCCTGCGGCCCTTCCCGCGGTCAGTACACATTGCACGTCATCACCCCGCCGTCCACGACCAAGTTGGCCCCGGTAATCCACCGCGCCGCCGGCGACGCCAGGAACAAGCAGGCGTCGGCCACATCGTCCGGCTGGCCCAACCGGCCGAGCGGAACCACTTTCAGATAACGCGCCACACCATCCGGCCAGGCCTGCTCGATTCCCTCCCGCCAGATCACTCCGGGCGAGACCGCGTTGACACGAATGCCCTCTCGTCCCAGCTCCTGCGCCGCCGTGCGGGTGTGCATCACCACCGCCGCCTTGGCGGCGTTGTAGTGGCTATGCCCCGCCGCCGGCTGCGCGGCAGAGATCGAGGCGATGTTGACAATCGCCCCGCCGCTGTCCTGGCGGACCATCTGCCGCGCCGCCGCCTGCGTGCACAGGTGCACGCTGCGCAGATTGGCTTCCAGCACCTGGTCCCACTCTTCTTCCGTCATCTCCAGCAGCGGCGAGACCGGGTAGGTGCCGGCGTTGTTGATCAGGACATCAAGGCGGCCGAAGGCTTCCACCGTCTTTGCCATTAGCATCTCGACTCCGGCCTTGCGGCCGAGGTCAGCCTGAACAGTGATGGTCTTCCCGCCTCGCCCTGCGATGGCCTTCTGCACCGCCAGCGCTCTGGCCTCACTTTGGCGGTAGTGCACCACCACTGCCGCCCCCGCTTCCGCAAAGCGGGTGGCGATGCCGCTGCCCACGCCGCTGCCCGCTCCGGTCACCACCACAACCTTGCCGCTGAAATCCAACAACTCTCCAACTGCCGGTGCGCTCATCGCCGCCTCCTCGCCCTTCCGCGGGCGCCCCCATTGAACTATTGAACCCGTAATCCAATCAACCGGTAAACCAAACAACCCGTCGTCCCGAGTCCCGAATGCCTGCCCTGGCTGGCTTTCGGGACGAGGGATCTGCTTTCCCCTGCCTCCTCGGCTTCCCCTGCTTCCTTT
>DATEUS010000194.1:0-6436 GCA_035282985.1 Candidatus Acidiferrales bacterium | reverse complement strand
CTGCCTGGAAAGCAAAACTCCAGGCCGGACTCAGGGCCAACAGCAACCCCGCCACGGCCACTAGCAGCCAAATCGTCTTTCGTCTCATGAGTGAACTCCTTCGTCTCGATATTCTTCCATCCGCTTGTTACAAACCCCTTCCGGAGAATAAAGTTGCGGGCAGACTGCCGGCAACCAGGCCGGCGTGCCGGGAGGGCCGGTGGAGAAGGAGATGGCGTGACCCCAGGTCGAGCTCGGCGCCTTACTCGCAAACAGTTGCCGCTGGCAGCGCTGGCCGCACTTGCCCTGCTGTTCTTTCTGGCTCGCGGCGGCGGCTTGCTGCGCGATGTCTTCCGGCCCGCACCCGAACCAGCCCCCGGCTGGTACCGAGTCGAGCGCGTGATTGACGGCGACACCTTGAAGGTCTATCCCAACCCCTCACCCGCGAGCGATCAGGGTGACCGGATCCGCCTGATTGGCGTCGATACACCCGAGACCGTCCGCCCCGACTACCCGGTTGAGTATTTCGGCCGGGAAGCTGCCGCTTTCACCCGCCGCTTGTGTGAAGGTCGCCGCGTACGGTTGGAGTTCGACCCCGCCGCCGGGCAGGACCGCTACGGGCGCACCCTGGCCTACGTCTACTTGGAGGACGGAACCTTCGTGAACGCAGAGATCATTCGCCAGGGCTACGGCCACGCCTACACCAACTTCCCTTTTGCTTATCTGGAGGAGTTTCGCGCCCTGGAGCGCGAGGCCCGCGAGAGCCACCGCGGCCTCTGGGCCCAGGACTAGCTAGACGTCGAGGTAGACGGTGGCCTGCCAGCCGCTGCGAGTTTGCGTGACCGCAAGCTGGTGGTAGGTCACAGCCTTGATGTAGGTGCGAGCGCGGTGGCGCTCCTGGTCGAAGTGCTCGCCCTGGGCCTGGCCAACAGCTTCCCAGAGCGCCTGACCTTCGCGGCCGGGCGTTTGCTCAACCTTGTCCACGCGGAAGCTTTTGAAGACCCAGCCTTCCGCATCGGTGAGGAACAAGACTTCGCTCAACCAGGAGTACAACAGGTCCTCCAACGTGGCCGCCCGCACCCGCAGCGTGATGGCTTCTGAGGTTTTCACCAGATTCAGCTCCCAGCCGTAGTCGCACAACGCCAGCGCGGCGGCGGAGAACACCTGCGGCAAGGTTCTGCCATGAGCTGCGAACCCGACGTCGGCGGGATGGTCGAGAAACCGGTGCGTCATGGCCGGAGGGCGAGCAGGGAGGTGTTTCTTGCGCGCGGGCTTCTTCCGTTCGCGCGAGGAGCCCTTGCCCCGGCGGCCTTTGATCCCTTTCATTCGTTGGGCTCCTGTTTAAGCCCGCGTCTGCAAGCTGGGAAGGGAATCAACCAGCCGTTGCAGCCGAGTCACCACTTTCTCCCGGCCCAGCACTTCCATAGTGGCGAACAAGGGCGGAGCGACCGCCTGGCCGGTCAGGGCGACGCGGGAGGCGTTGATGAGCAGGCCCGCCTTGACGTCGGTGCGCTCGGCCGCGCCGCGCACCGCCTTTTCGATCTCGTCGTGCGTCCAGTTCTGGACGCCGGCCAGGGCTTCGCGCAATTGCGCCAGTAGCTCGCCCAGGCGCTCGTCCTTGAGAAACTTTCTTACCGCCGCCGCGTCGTAGTCGAATTCGTCGCTGAAGAAGCTCCGCGCCCAGGTGGAGAAGTCGGTGAGCAAGCGGGCGCGGGGGCGCAGCAGGTCCACGACGCGAGCAAACCACTCTTTATCCGCTCCACACCACGCCTCCTGCCAGAGCCCGCTGCGGCGCAGCTCGTTCTCGACGTGCGGCAGGATCTTCTCCAGCGGTTCACTGCGCAGATACTCGGCGTTGAACCACTCCAGCTTGGCGCGGTCGAAGGAGGCGTTGGTGCGGCTGACATTTGCGAGCGAAAAGCGCCGGATGAGTTCCTCGGTGCGCATCAGCTCGGTGTCGTCGCCCGGCGACCACCCCAGCAGGGCCAGGAAGTTGCGGAAGGCCTCGGGCAGAAAGCCGTCGTCGCGGTAGGCGG
Source organism: Candidatus Acidiferrales bacterium (assembly GCA_035282985.1). Lineage (GTDB taxonomy): Bacteria > Acidobacteriota > Terriglobia > Acidiferrales > 2-02-FULL-67-57 > DATEUS01. Next base: position 4,421 of record DATEUS010000194.1, on the reverse strand, counting down.
TGACCGAGGTGGCGCCGTGGCGCTTGGAGAGGCGAGTGCGGTCGGAGCCGAGAATCAGAGGCACATGGGCGAAGACCGGCGGCTCGACCCCCACCGCCTCATAGATGAGAATCTGCTTGGGAGTGTTGGAGATGTGGTCGGCGCCACGAATGACGTGGGTGATGCGCATGTCAATGTCGTCGGCCACCACGCCCAGGTGGTAGGTGGGCAGGCGGTCGCTGCGCAGCAAAACGAAATCTTCAATCTCGTCGTAGTTGACGCTGAGTTGACCGTAGACCACGTCGTCGAAAGTGATGGCGCCCGTCTCGGGGACGCGAAAGCGCACGGCGTGGGGTTGACCCTGGCGGGCGGCAACTTCTTCGGTGGAGAGCTTTCGGCAGCGGCCGTCATACTTCCAGGGCTTGCCGGTTTTCTCTGCTGCCTGGCGGCGCTCGTCGAGTTCCTCCGGGGTGCAGAAGCAGCGGTAGGCGTGGCCCGCTTGAAGCAGGCGGTCGGCCAGGGCGTGGTAGCTGGCCAGGCGCTGGGACTGGAAGTAGGGCCCCTCGTCCCAATCGAGCCCCAGCCAGCGCAGGCCCTCGATGACTGCCTCCACCAACTCGGGGCGGGAGCGGTCGATGTCGGTGTCTTCGATGCGAAGGACGTAAACGCCGCCCTGTTGACGGGCGAAGAGCCAGTTGAAAAGGGCGGTGCGAGCCCCGCCGACGTGCAGGTAGCCGGTGGGCGAGGGCGCAAAGCGGACTCGGACAGCAGCCATGGCGAAACAACCCATCATAAGCGAATAGGGTTGGGGCTGCCAACTTGCGCCGGGATGCCGGAACCGCTAGGATAGCAAGCAGTTGGCGGGCGACGCTGTCCAGGCGGGTCGCTTTCCTGTCCAAAGGACAGGCAGGGGCAGTGAAGGCAAGGCGAAGGGACGTTGCTGGAGCTGACTGAACCGCAAAGTCTGGTGTTGCCGCTGGGGCTCTACAGCCTGCTAGCGGTTCTCTTTCTCTACCTCCACCGACGGCAGCAACGAAGCTATCTCCTCTTTTGGGCGGTGGCGTGGACCTTCTTGGCCTTGGGGTCTGTGGCCGATGTCGTTCGGACAACACGGGCCGAAGCAGAGCTCCTTCTGCAAGGTTTGGAGGCACTTCTGCTCGCCATCGCTGCCCTCTTTTTCCTGGATTCAGCCCGGGCGTTTTCCCGCGCGGGTGTGAGCCCGACAGCGACGGCTTTTCTCACCCCGGTGTTCATGGTTTGGCTGGGTTTGCAGGCGGCGGTGGATGGCTGGTGGCAGCAGGTGCCTTTGGCTGCCGGCAGCGGAGCTGTTCTGGTAGCAACGGCGGTGGTTTTCTGGCGGGACAGCCGACGGCGGGAGATTGCCTGTGGGAGTCTGCTGGCGGCGGGTTTCTTCCTCTGGGGGCTGGCGCTCTTGGTGGAGGCATTCGGCGGGCTTCCGCTAGGCCCGCCCTCTCTGCTGATGAACTTCTTTCTCGGCCTGCCGCAGCCGCTGGCGGCGCTCAGCATGTTCATCGTGCTCTACGAGGAGGACAAAGGCCTGCTGGAGCGGCAGATGCTCGAGTTGGCCGGGCTCAACCTTATCACCAGTTCGGCGCAGCAGTCGGCCACAGTAGAGGACATGCTGGGCCAGACCTTGGAGCGGTTGCAGGCGACCCTTCGCCTTCCCAGCGGCGTGATTGCCCTGACGTTCAATGACTCCGAACCCGTCCGCTGCATCCATCGGGGGCAGGGTGATTTCTTGCGCGAAGTTGAGCGAGCGGGCCTGCTGCCTTACTTGCAGCGGACCACGGCTCGTCTCGGCGACCTGCTGGTGCTGCCCGACCTGAGCGGTTCTGCTGTTCCTGCCCCTTTTGCCCATGAAGAGGAGTTCCGGCAGGTGGCGCAACTGGCGCAGGCTGACGGTGTGCGTCTGCTGCTGGGTGTGACTCTGCGCGTCAAGGTGGGCAGCCGGGGCGTTCTGCTGCTGGCCTCGCCACAATCGCGGCGCTTCACGCCGGCCGAGTTGCGGTTGTTGCTCGGCCTGGGCGGGCAGGTGGGGATGGCGGTGGAAAACTACCACCTGCTGCAGCAGACCGCCCGCCGCACCGAGGAGCTCCAGCTGCTGAACGACATCGGCCGGGCGCTCGGCTCGGTGCGCAGCGTGGATGAGCTGCTGGAGCGCATCCAGGCGGCGCTGCGCAAGCTGCTTGATGTGAACGACTTTTTTATTGCCTTCTCCGACCCGGCGAAGCAGGAGGTGGCCTTCGAGCTGGAGGTCAAGGACGGCTCCTGCCTGCCCAAGCGCCGCCGACCGGCCGGCGATGGCCTCACCGAATACGTGCTGCGCCGGAAAGAGCCGGTGCTGATCCAGCAGGACGTGGAGAAAGTCGTGGCCGGCATGGGTTTGGCGCCCAGCGGCCCCGCCCAGTCCCTTTGTGCCGTGCCCATCTTGCTGCATGGAGAGGCAGTCGGGGTCATTGGTATCGTCAACTACACCCAGCCGGGCGCTTTCGACCAGGGGCACATCGAAGTGCTCACCACCATGGCGGCGCAGGCGGCGGTCGCCATCGAGAACGCACGCCTGTTTGGCGCCGAGCAAACGCGCGGGCGCCAACTGACCCTGCTCAACAACGTCTCCCGGCAGGCCATCTCCACTTTGAACCCGGAGGAGATGCTCTCGGCCGTTACTGCTGAGATGTTCGCCGGCCTGTCCTACGACTACGTGGGTGTGGGCGTTCTCGACTACAGCACGCGCGAGGTTGTGATTCAGGCGGAAGGCAGCGGCGGGGCCCGCGGGCTGAAGCGCCACTACAAACTCAGCGAGGGCAGCGTCGGCCAGGTGGCGATGAGCGGTCGGGTGCAGCAGGTGGATGACTTCGCCGAAAGCGCCTCGGCCGACGAGGCGCAGCCTATGTTGCCGGAGGCCCGCTCGCTGGTGACTTTGCCCATCCTCTACGCCGACCAGTTGCTGGGCGTGCTCCACGCAGAGTCGCGCCAGCCCAGGGCATTCTCCGCCGAGGACGTGCTGTTGCTGCGCACCCTGGCCGACCAAGTGGGCAGCGCCCTGCACAACGCCTTCATCTTCCAGCGGGCGCAGGAGCAGGCCATCACCGACGGCCTGACCGGGGTCAAGACCCACCGCTTCTTTATGGAAGGCCTGAACGCAGAATGGCGCCGCGCCACCCGCGTCGGCCGTGACTTCTCCTTGCTGCTGCTTGACCTGGACAAGTTCAAGTTCGTCAACGACTATTTCGGCCACCTCGAAGGCGACACCATTCTGCAGCGGGTGGGGCACATCCTGGAGCAGAACGTACGCCGCTCCGACCTGGTGGCCCGCTACGGCGGCGACGAGTTTGTTGTGCTGATGCCGGAGACCAACGTGTCGCAAGCCTACATGCTGGGCGACAAGCTGCGGCAATGGCTGGCGAACGACCCCTTGCTGCGGGAAAAGAGAATCACCGCCTCGGTCGGCATCGCCACCTACCCGCAACACGCCACCGCCCCGCAGGAGCTCATCCAGATTGCTGACGCCAGCATGTACCTGGCCAAGCATCAGGGAGGCAACACCATCGTCAGCGCCGACAGCTACAAGCGCAGCGAGCAGAAACAGTGGCAGCGCCACGTGCTGGAGGCCTACCTGGGCGTGACCATCAAGCGGTTGTTTGCCACCGGCCCTGAGGCCTTCGACCAGGTCTACCGCCGCCTGGAGCAGGTGGTGGAGTCGCTGGGCGCTCTGGCGGAAGGGAAGACCTTGCCGCCGCCGGTGCTGGAGACGGTCACGGCTCTCGCCTTCGCCCTCGACGCCAAGAACCACTACACCCAGGGGCATTCGCAGAACGTGGCTCGCTACTGCCTGCAGGTCGCCCGCCACCTGAACCTCTCCGACGAGGAGATGGAGGAGCTGCGGCTGGCGGCGGTGCTGCACGACGTGGGCAAGCTGGGTGTGCCCGAGCGTCTGCTGGTCAAGCCGGGGCCGCTCGACCCGGAGGAGTTCGAGACCATGAAGCAGCACTCCACCCTGGGGTCGAAGATCCTCGAGCCGCTGCGCACCGTGCAGAACGTGCAGAAGATTATCCGGCACCACCACGAGCGCTGGGATGGGGCCGGCTACCCGGACGGCTTGGCGGGAGAAGAGGCGCCGCTGGCCTCGCGCCTGATTGCCATCGCCGACGCCTACGACACCATGGTCACTGAGCGCACCTACCAGCACTCCCGCAGCCGTCAGGAGGCTTTCGAGGAGTTGCGACGCTGCGCCGGCACCCAGTTCGATCCCGAAATCGCTGAGATCTTCCTCCGAATTCTCCACCGCGGAGAGCTCCCATCCCGCAGCAAGACAGCCGGAGATCTCGTCTAAAGAAACCTAAAGGTGCCAGGCACCTTTATCTATCTTTACCTACCTCTACCTCGTCGCGAAACCTAAAGGTGCCAGGCACCTTTAGGTT
>DATEUS010000193.1:0-8086 GCA_035282985.1 Candidatus Acidiferrales bacterium | reverse complement strand
GGCGGTGGAGCCGACGATGGAGAACGTGCTGTCGGCGCAGTACCCCATCAGCCGCTACCTCTACTGGTACTTCGCCGGCCAGCCCAAGGGCGACTTGAAGGCGTTCGCCGAGTGGGCGTTGTCGAAGGATGGCCAGGCGGTGGTGGAGAACGTGGGCTACTACCCGCTCAACGAGAAAGACCGACAGGCATCAGCGGCCAAGCTGGGCGGCGGCAAGGAGACCGCGGCCAAGCACTAGGTTCCCAAAACGGGGGCGCCCTCTCCGGCTCGCCCCGGAATACCCCCAACCGCGAGAGGGCGCATTCCGTTTTCAAAGAGCAATGAGCACCACAGCGAGAGTTTGGACTCTGACCGCGCTGGCGGGCAGCCGCCGCCAGTGGCAGGACTGGCTGATCGAAAAGAGCATCCAGTTCGCCGCCGTGGTAGCCATTTCGCTCATCGTCCTGATTTTCATCTTCGTGGGGCGGGAAGCACTCCCGGTACTGACCAGCGCCGAAGTGCACAAAGAGGTCACTCTGGAAACCCTCTTCCTGTCCCAGGACTACGGAACCCCGGAAGCGCCGCTGCCCTATGTCTGGCAGCCGGTCTCAGAAGTGCCCAAGTACAGCCTGCCGCCGCTGTTCCTGGGCACGCTGAAGGTGACGCTGGTGGCGATGCTCTTCGCCACGCCGCTGGCCATCCTGGCAGCCATTTACACCACCGAGTTCGCGCCGGGGTGGCTGCGCGAAGCCGTCAAGCCGCTGGTGGAGCTGCTGGCCGGCATTCCGTCGGTGGTGCTGGGATTCTTCGCCCTCATCGTGCTGGCCACCTGGATGCAGGACACCTTTGGCTTCGATTTCCGCCTCAACGCCATCACCGCCGGCATCGCCCTCGGCCTCGCCATTCTGCCCATCATCTACACCATCAGCGAAGATGCCCTGACCGCCGTCCCGCGCCGCTTTCGGGCGGCCTCGCTGGCCCTGGGCGCCTCGCCCTGGCAGACGGCCTGGAACGTTGTGCTGCCGGCGGCCTTGCCGGGCGTGTTTGCCGGCGTGATCCTGGGCTTTGGTCGAGCCGTGGGCGAGACGATGATCGTGCTCATGGCCTCGGGCAACGCTGCCATCACCTCCTGGGATTTCGCCGAGTCGGTGCGCACGCTCTCGGCCACCATCGCCGCCGAGCTGGCGGAAGTGGTCTTCGGCAGCCCGCACTACCACGTGCTCTTCTTCATCGGCACCCTCCTCTTCGCTTTCACCTTCGTGTTGAACCTGTTGGGGACGTTCATGGTGAACCGCCTGCGCCGGCGGCTGGCAGGAGCGGACTGATGCGTGGACGCGTGATCGATCGCGGTTTCGTTGTCCTGACCGCTTTCGCGGTGCTGCTCATTACGGCCATGCTGACGGTGGTGCTGGGCAACATCGTCTGGCACGGCTGGGAGCAGATTACCTGGGAATTCCTGACCGCCGCGCCCCGGCAGGGAATGACCGAGGGCGGCATCTTTCCCGCCATCTACGGGACGGTGCTACTGGTGCTGCTGATGACGATTTTCGTGGTGCCGCTGGGCGTGTGCGTGGCTATCTATTTCTCCGAGTACGCCAACCGCGAGAGCTGGCTCTACCGCTGGACGCGCCAGGCGGTGAACAACCTGGCCGGCGTGCCTTCGATTGTGTTCGGGCTGTTCGGGCTGGGCTTCTTCGTGCAGTTCGTGGGCCGCAGGGTCGATAAGGCCCTCTACGACGGCACGCTCACCTACGGCCAGCCGGCACTGGTCTGGGCGGCTCTGACTATGGCGGTGCTGACGCTGCCGGTGGTGATCGTCAGCGTGGAGGAGGCGCTGCGGGCCGTGCCCCAATCCTACCGCGACGCCAGCCTGGCGCTCGGCGCCACCCGCAGTCAGACCATCTTCCGCGTCGTGCTGCCCCAGGCGATGTCGGGCGTGCTGACCGGCGGCATTCTCGCCGTCAGCCGCGGGGCGGGCGAGGTGGCGCCGATTCTCTTCGTCGGCGCGGCCTACTTCCTGCCCCACCTGCCCACGCGCCTGAACGACCAGTTCATGGAGCTGGGCTACCACATCTACGTGCTGTCCACGCAATCGCCCAACGTGGAAGAAACCAAGCCGCTGCTCTACGGAACGGTGCTGGTATTGCTGGTACTGACCTTTCTGCTAAACTTCACCGCCATCGCCATCCGGGCGCGGTTGCGCACAGGAGCGGCGCGCGCACGATGAGCATCATGACGACGACACGAGACTTTCCGCTGCTGAAGACGCAGGTGGAGCAACGCAAGCCCCTGCCGGGCGAGCCGGAAGCCAAGATGACCGTGGAGGAGCTGACCATCCGCTACGGGCCGCGGGTGGCCGTGGAGGGCGTGACGCTGCCGTTCTATCGCCAACTGATTACTGCCATCATCGGGCCCTCGGGCTGCGGCAAGTCCACCTTGCTGCGAGCGCTCAACCGAATGAACGACACGCTGCCGGGGGTGGTGACGCAGGGACGCGTGGAGCTCGACGGCAAGGACATCTACGCCCCCGGCTGCGACGTTATTGCCCTCCGCCAGCGCGTGGGCATGGTCTTCCAGCAGCCCAACCCGTTTGCCAAATCCATCTACGACAACGTCGCCTACGGTCTGCGCATCAACGGCCTGGTGCGCTCGCGAGCGGAGCTGGACGACCGCGTCGAGCGGGCCTTGCGCGCCGCCGCCCTCTGGGACGAAGTCAAGGATCGCCTGGGCAAAAGCGCCCTCCAGCTTTCCGGCGGCGAGCAGCAGCGGCTCTGCATCGCCCGCGCTCTGGCCGTGCAGCCCCAGGTGCTGCTGATGGATGAGCCCGCTTCCGCTCTTGACCCCGTCTCCACCGCCAAGATCGAGGAGCTGATGTTCGAGTTGAAGAAGGACTACACCATCGTCATCGTCACCCACAACATGCAGCAGGCGGCCCGCGTGAGTGACCTCACGGCCTTCTTGCTCAGCGGCCACTTGCTGGAGTTCAACCCCACGCCCCAGCTTTTTACCACCCCGGCCGAGGCGCGCACCGAGGCCTACATCACCGGCCGCTTCGGCTAGGAGAATCACCGTGGAACGCCACTTTGAACGCGACCTGCAGGAGTTAAAGGAACGTCTGCTCTGGATGGCCAGTCTGGCCGAACGCGCCGTCCACCAGGCGGTCCAGGCGCTGCTGGAAGGCGACGAGGCCGTGGCCAACCAGGTGATTGCCGAAGAAAATGCCATCAACGAGCTGCAGATCGAAATCGACGAACGTGCCCTTCAGCTGCTGGCGCTCTATCAATTGATGGCCGCCGATCTCCGCTTCGTCCTGGCTGTCAGCCGCATCAACGCCGATCTGGAGCGGATCGGTGACCAGGCGGTGAATATCGCCGAAGCTGCGCAGCGGCTGATGCGCCACCCGCGGGTGAAGCCCTACGTCGACCTGCCGCGCATGGGGGAGCTGGCCGAAGCTATGGTGCGCGACGGCATGAATGCCGTGGTCAATCGCGACCTCGAACTGGCCAAATCGGTGTTGACCCGCGACGACCAGGTCGACTCCCTGCGCGACCAGATCTTCCGCGAGCTGCTCACCTACATGATGGAGAACTCTTCCGTTGTCTTTTCCGCCTTCGAACTGATTTTGGTGGCCAAGAACCTGGAACGGATCGGCGACCACGCCACCAACATTGCCGAGGATGTCATTTACATGGTGGCTGGCCGCGACATCCGCCACCCCGCCGTCGACCGCCGCTAGTTCTATTCGTTGACATCCCGCAAGTGATAGGACTAGCCTATCCGGTAGGATCCCGGCCCGAGAACTGTCAGGAGGAGCAGATGCGAGCCGTCCGACGGTGTTATCCGGGTCGTGGTGTGTCCGGCGGCGCCTGACAGGCCTGCCTGCCCGCCAATGGCGGGCCTACCGCAGGCGGGGACGGGGAGTCGATATCCTCGGTGGAGGAGAGCAGCTATGCGCAAGAGAGGAATCGTCCTGACGGTCCTGCTGGTGGTGGCAGCAGCCGGTTGCGCTCAAAAGAAGGTCAGTATCGCCGACGAACGTACCGCCATCCGCAATGCCGAGCGGGAAGCCGTGAACGCAGCCAATGCTAAGGAAGTGGAGCGGTGGGTGGGGGTTTTCGCCGCCAGTGCCACTGTGATCCCCCCGAACCGCTCCGTCCTCACCGGCAAAGAGGCCATTCAAGAGTGGGGAGCCAAGCTGTTCGAGAGTCCGGGCTTTGCCCTCAAGTTCGAGAACGAAACCATCGAGGTGTCTGCTGCGGCGGACCTCGCCTATGCATTGACCCGCTACGAACGCACCCTGCACGACAAAGCCGGCAAACCTGCAGCTGAAACAGGGAACTGGGTGGCGGTCTGGAAAAAGCAGCCCGACGGGAGCTGGAAGTGCGTGGTGTATATCTGGAACCCTGACAAGGAGTCGCCCACTCCCCTTCCTTCGCCCCAGGGGTAAGAGCAGACCCGCGGGCGCTCGGAAAGCGTCCAGCAGCGGCGGTGCGGACAGAAGAGCCGCCCGCCTCGTGATGCGTGATGGTGACTCTTAATCAGGACGAGCAGCGTTGCCTGCTGGAGCTGGCCCGGCAGACCATCGTTGCCGCCGTGGGCGGAGCGGCGCTTGATCTCAGTGCCTGGAGCGCCCGGCTTCCCTCGGAGCGGCTGCGGGGGTGCGCCGCCGCCTTCGTGACCCTGCACCGCCAGGGCCGGCTCCGGGGCTGTGTCGGTATCGTGCGAGCGGTGAAGCCCTTGTACCTGACCGTCGCCGACGCTGCCGTCTCGGCCGCTCTTCGCGACCCGCGCTTTGAACCGGTTTCGGAGGCCGAGCTGCCTCAGCTCAAGATTGAAATCTCCCTGTTGTCGCCCTTCTTCCCCGTCCGGCCCGAGGAGGTGAAACCGGGCGAGCACGGGCTGATGATCTCGCAGGGATTCCGCCGCGGCCTGCTCCTCCCTTGCACGGCCATCGAGCATGGCTGGGACCGGGAGAGCTTTCTGGCAGAGACTTGCGCCAAGGCAGGCCTGGAGCGGGATGCTTGGAAAGAAGGGGCACTCATCGAAGGTTTTACCGCCTTCGTCTTCTCCGAGGACTAAATCCTCGAGCCCACAGAAATCGCCCCCGGCCGTTCGCCTCCGGTCGAGCGATGGTAGAATGAGGGATTACGGTTCGGACCAGCCTGCCATGAAACGAATCCTGATGATCGAGGACGACAAGGGCATTGTCGAACTGGTGCGCTACGCCCTGGAAAAGGAGGCCTTCGAGGTGGCCGCGGCCCTCGACGGACTCAGCGGCCTGGCCCGGGTGAAGCAGCAGACCCCGGACCTCCTCATGCTTGACCTCATGCTGCCCAAGCTCTCGGGCCTCGAAATCTGCCGGCAAATCCGCAGCGATCGCAAGCTGCGCCGGCTCCCCATCCTCATCCTGTCGGTCCGTGGGCATGAAGCCGATCGGGTGACAGCGCTCGAGTTGGGCGCCGACGACTACGTCACCAAACCCTTTAGCCCGCGCGAACTGGTAGCGCGGGTCAAAGCTCTGCTGCGGCGCTCGGAGTTGTTGAGTGAGGACGAGAAACCGATCAAGGTGGGGCCGCTCGCCGTCGATCCGGTAGCGCACACGGTGACGCGGGCCGGCAAACCGCTGTCGCTGAGCGCGCTGGAGTTTCGGCTGCTCCATTTTCTGGCCTCCCATCCCAACCGGGTTTTCTCGCGCGACCAGCTCCTCGATGCGGTGTGGGGCATTGCCGCGCAGCCGCGAAGCGTGGACGCCTGCATCCGACGCTTGCGGACCCGAATCGAGAACGATCCGGCCCGGCCGGCCTACTTGCAGACGATTCGGGGAGCCGGCTACAAGTTTGTTATCCCGCGCCGGTAGGAGGGTTCTTCTCCCGCCGGCGGGCGGCCACGAAGCCATGAAAAAAAGTCGGAACCAGGCCGCGCAAGGGCGCAGACGAGCAAGAACACGCGCACCGAGTCGTGTCGCAGAGTCACGACGCGCCGGGGGAACACGAGCGGAAGCGCCCCTCAGCCTGACCCAGAAACGCCTCCAGCATCTGCTGGCCACCAGTCCGGCGATCATCTACAGTTGCCAGCCGGAGGCCGACTATGGCGCCACCTTCGTGAGCCCGAATGTCACCACCCAGCTCGGCTACCGGCCGGAGGAATTCCTGGCCGATGCGCGGTTCTGGGTCAAACGTCTGCATCCGCAGGACGCGTCGCGGGTCTTGCGCGAGCTGCGACGCGTGTTTGAGCGGGGGCAGCACACTCTTGAATACCGCTTCCGCTGCAAGGACGGAACCTACCGCTGGCTGCACGACGAGTTGAGGCTGCGGCGGGATGCCGCCGGCCATCCGCTGGAAATCGTCGGTTCGCTAATGGATATCACTGCGCGCAAGCAGATGGAGGAAGCGCTGCAAGAAAGCCAGCATCGGTACCGCGCCCTGTTCGAGGACTCCTCCATTTCCATGTGGGAGGAAGATTTTTCCCGGGTCAAGCAGCAGATCGATGCTTGGCGAGCGTCGGGGATTACCGATTTCAAGTCTTACTTTGAGGCGCACCCGGAGGCCGTGGTGCACTGCGCCGAAATGGTGCGCGTCATTGACGTCAACCGGGCTACGCTGGAGCTGTACCAGGCCCGCAGCAAAGAGAACTTTCTGGAAGGGCTGCGGGCCATCTTCGCCCGCGAGTCCTACGACGCCTTTGCCGACGAGTTGGTCGCCATCGCCCGGGGCGAGACCAGTTGCCGGACGGAAACCATCGCCCGCACCGCCAGCGGCGAGGTCAAGAATCTTGCCTTGCGCTGGTCGGTGGCTCCGGGCTACGAAAACACCTTCGCCCGCGTGCTCGTCTCCATGATGGATATCACCGAACGCCAGCGAGTGGAGCAGATGCGACGCGATTTTGTCGCCAATGTCTCGCATGAGTTCAAAACCCCCCTGACTGCCATTCAGGGCTTCACCGAGATCCTCCTGGATGGTGCCGGGGAAGACCCCACGGCCAGCCGGCGCTTCCTCGAGTTCATCCGCGACTACACCGCCCGCCTGGTGCGGTTGACCGACGATCTGCTCTATCTCTCCCTCATCGAAGCGGGAAAGCTGGAGATGAAATTCGCGCCCGTGCCGGTGGCCGACCTGATTGAGTCCTGTGTGGAGATGCTGCGCTACCAGGCGGGCGCCAAGCAGATCGAGTTGCGGGTTGACTGCCCCGCCACTCTGCCTCCGGTGTGGGGCGATGCCGTCCGCCTGGAGCTGGTGCTCAAGAATCTTCTCGACAACGCCGTTCAGTACACCCCTCCCGGCGGACGCATCACCGTCCATTCCGCCCCCGCCGATGGCCAGGTGATGATTGCGGTCTCCGACACCGGCGTCGGTATCCCGCCGGGCGAGCAGGAGAGAATCTTCGAGCGCTTCTATCGCGGCAGCCCGGCCCGAGCGAATGAGGTCGGCAACACGGGCTTGGGCCTCTCCATTGCCAAGCATCTGGTCGAAGCCCACCAGGGGCGGATCACGGTCGAGAGCGACGTCGGCCGCGGCTCCACCTTTTCCGTTTTTCTCCCGCCGGCCTAGCCTGCCGCTGTCAACAAACGGTCACACAATCGTCATCATCCCATCACGCTGCTCCGGTATAATGCAGTGTAAGGCCTTACCGCATTCTTTTCGGTCGGTAAGACCCGCGTGGCACGATGAGAAACATCCCTTTGAAAGAACTGGTTCTTTCGCACGACGTGAAAGTGGTGGTCTGGCAATGGCCGGAGCACCGCGTCTTGTGGGGGAAACAACTGCGGCAGGGTGATCTGGTCTCGGTGGTGGCGGAAGGCGACGACGGGGTGTTGATCTGTAACCTGGACGGCAACCACTACTTCATGCTTTGGCCGGAGAATGTGAGCGGGCCGAGGGAACCCGCCGTCGCCCCCTAGCCCTTCCGCTCTCGTCCCGAGAATTTTCCCGCCCGCCTTGAGTCTGCCGCCGACCGCCAAGAAAGCGTTTGAAGACTTGGCCCGCTTGCGATAGAGTCTGTGCCCCGGGCGTTGGGATCCGAAACAGGTTGCTGGGGACTGGATTGTCCAGCGCCCCATTCCGCCCTCCGTCCGGGCCGCAGAGGAGGAAAGCCATGGGCACACCCGCCA
>DATEUS010000192.1:0-5360 GCA_035282985.1 Candidatus Acidiferrales bacterium | reverse complement strand
CGCCCCGCCGCAGTCCTTCGGGTGCCTCAGGGTAAAGACATTGAAAAGCCGCGGGACGGCCCACCTGGCTTTCTTTGGCCACAGACCACAAGAAGTCAGCAATCACGTGAACGAGTACACACGGTTTTCTTCCGGCGGCGCCAGATGATAAAATGATTGCGAGCCCGTAGCTCAGCTCGGTAGAGCATCTGCCTTTTAAGCAGAGGGTCCTGGGTTCGAGTCCCAGCGGGCTCACCATTTGTCGGGGAGCACTCTCGGCCAAGCGCCGGGCCAGCCTGACGCCGCGCAGGAGGAGAGATGAACGACATCGGATGGAACCCCAGCCGCTACGGGCTGGAGCACCACGGCCTGCGCAACCTCAAAATCGCCTATTGGAACTTCCCTACCTCTCACCTCTATGAGCATTTCATCCTCCGCGACGAGGGCATGATCTCGCACCTGGGTCCGCTGGTGGTGCGCACCGGCGTCCACACCGGCCGCTCCCCGAACGACAAGTTCCTGGTCAAAGAGGCGTCCAGCGAGAAAAACATCTGGTGGGGCGAAATCAATCGGCCCATCGAGCCGGCCCGCTTTGACGCTCTCCACCAGCGGCTGTGCTCTTACCTGGAAGGAAAAGAGATTTTCGTGCAGGACTGCTTCGCCGGCGCCGACCCCAAGTACCGCCTGCCCATCCGCGTCATCACCGAGCTGGGCTGGCACAGCCTCTTCGCCCGCAACATGTTCATCCGGCCGGACTGGTCGAAGACCCACGAGCACGTGCCGGAGTTCACGATCATCTCCGCCCCCGGCTTTCAGGCCGACCCCGAGCGCGACGCCACCCGCTCGGGCACCTTCATCATCGTCAACTTCGGCAGGCAGTTGGTTTTGATCGGGGGCACGGCCTACGCCGGCGAAATCAAGAAATCGGTCTTCACCATCATGAACTATCTGCTGCCGCTGCAATCGGTGCTCTCCATGCACTGCTCGGCCAACATCGGCCTCAAGGAAGACGCGGCCCTTTTCTTCGGCCTCTCTGGCACCGGCAAGACTACGCTTTCCACCGACCCCGAGCGCCGCATGATCGGCGACGACGAGCACGGCTGGACCGAGCGCGGCGTGTTCAACTTCGAGGGCGGCTGCTACGCCAAGGTCATCCGCCTTTCCCCCGAAGGCGAGCCGCAGATTTACGCCTGCACGCGCAAGTTCGGCACCGTGTTGGAGAATGTCGCCATCGACGCCACCAGCCGCCGCATTAACCTCGACGACGACTCCCTCACCGAAAACACCCGCGCCGCCTACCCCCTCACTCACCTCGACAACATCGAGCCCTCCGGCCTGGGCGGCCACCCGCAGAATATCTTCATGCTGACCTGCGACGCCTTTGGCGTGCTGCCGCCCATTGCCCGGCTCAGCCCCGAGCAGGCCGCCTACCACTTCCTGGCCGGCTACACCGCCAAGGTGGCCGGCACCGAGCGCGGCATTGTCGAGCCCAAGACCACTTTTAGTCCCTGCTTCGGCGCACCCTTCATGGCCCTCCATCCCAGCGTCTACGCCAAGATGCTGGCGGAGAGAATCGCCCGCCACCAGGTACATTGCTGGCTGGTCAACACCGGTTGGACCGGCGGGCCCTACGGCGTCGGGCAGCGGATGAAGCTCGCCTACACCCGGGCGCTGATTCGCGTCGCTCTCAGCGGAGCGCTGGCCGACATCCCTGCCCAGGCCGACCCCATCTTCGACCTAAAGGTCCCCCAGCAGTGCCCTGACGTGCCGAGCGAAATCCTGCAGCCCGAGAACACCTGGAAGAACAAAGAAGCCTACCGGACCAAGGCGGCAGCGCTGGCCGAGCAGTTCCACAAGAACTTCGAACGTTTTGCCGCCGACACGCCCGAGGAAGTCCGCAACGCCGGCCCCAAAGTCACCGTCTCCCGCTAGCCCGCCACGACCAGGCAGGACCAAGACTTGCGCGCGCCCGCTGCGAGCAACATTCCTGACGGGAGGCGCAAGCCCTGCCTGCGGCAGGCAGGCCCTCCCCTACCCAACCGAGTTACACCGGGCTGGCACCGCGGCCGGCAAAGCGGTAGGGGGGGCTCGATGCCGGCCACAAGCAAGTCGCAAAGAGAGCATCACTGGCGCCACTCCATCAAAAAAGCGAAAATGGAGCGAGAGGCAGCGATGGCGGTGCCAGAGCGCAGCATTCGGGTGGGGCCGGCGGGGTGGTCCTACGAGGACTGGAACGGCATCGTCTATCCGTCGCGGCGTCCGCGGGATTTCCACGAGGCCACCTATCTGGCCGCGTACTTCGACACCATCGAGCTGAACGTCACCTTCTACCGGCCGGTGCCGGCGCACACAGCCCAGCAGTGGATCGAGCGGGTGGCGGCCAACCCACACTTCCTTTTCACCGCCAAGCTCTGGCAGCAGTTCACCCACGAGAGCGAACTTACGGCGGCCAACGAGCGCGAAGCGCGGCCGGCGCTGGAGGTGCTGCGCGAAGCGGGAAAGCTCGGCGCCGTGCTGGCGCAGTTCCCCTGGTCGTTCAAGAACACCGCCGAGAACCGCGCCTATGTGGAGAAGCTGGCGAAGCACTTCCGCGATTTTCCCCTGGTGGTGGAAGTCCGGCACGCCTCCTGGAACCAACGGGAGTTCTACGACTGGTTGGCGGAGCACCGCGTCGGCTTCTGCAACATTGACCAGCCCGTCATCGGCCGCTCGCTCAAGCCGAGCCAGCGCGCCATCTCGCAGAGCGGGATTGGTTACGTGCGTCTGCACGGGCGCAATTATGAGGAGTGGTTCCGCCCACCCGATTCGGGCAAGCGGGAGGACGCCTCCGGCGGCTCGCCCGATTCGGGCTCACCCGATTCGGGTGAGCGCTACAACTATCTCTACTCAATCGAGGAACTGGAGCCCTGGGCGGGGCGGATTCAGGCGGTGGCGGAGAGCGCCCCGCTCACCTTCGTTATCACCAACAATCACTTCCACGGCAAGGCGGTGACCAACGCCTTGCAACTTATCCACCTGCTCACCCGGCAGCCGGTAAAGGTGCCGCCGCCGCTGCTCACGCACTACCCCGAACTCGAGTCCATTGCCTCGCCCGCCGGCACCACCCCCTCGCTGTTCAAGTCCCCTAGGGAATAATCACCCGCGGGTCAGCGATTAAGACTTGGCTCCCATCATAGACAGCGACAGCGTACTTGTAGGTCCCGCTAGCTGCGTCTGGCCGAACCGCCGGCGTTACTACTTGTCCATTGCCGTTGTATCGGCTCTGGGGAAAAGGCGTAGCGAGGCCAAAATCGACAGCAAAGGGACCGTTGTAGTTCCACCTGATCGTATCGCCGCGGTTCAACTGAACTGAGTCTGGATTACAAGCTACTTGATTTCCTGCGACGCTAATTGGGATTACCACTTGGGGCATTTCTTATCCTCCTTTCAAACTTTCAATCGAAAGGATGAGAGCCGGAATCAACCCCCTGGGGTTTGGGAGGCAACGGCCTGCCAGTAACGGGGGTCGCGGCGCAAATCGGCCAGTTCCGGATCCGCACGGATTTCGGCCAAGGAGTAGCCGGCCTGCACGGACTCCACCAAAGCCTCCAGGGCGCGCTCCCGCTGGCCGGCCAGGTGATAGACCACAACCGAGTTGAAGAGGATGTTGACGTCCTCGGGCGCTTGGCGTCGCGCCACCGCGATGGCCGACAAGGCTTTGTCGGTCTCCCCAAGCTTGGCCCAGTAGAGAGCCAAGTCGCTCTGAATAGCGGGGTCGCGCGGATTCACCTGCAGTTGGTCCTGAGCCAACTGAATCGCGCGGTGGTAAGCGGATGCTGCTTTCTCTTGGTGTCCCGGCGCCCACCGGTAGGCATCGGCCAGATTGCCCCAGACGATGTAGTCGTTGGGTGCCAGTTCGACAGCTTTTTCAAACAAGGGGACAGCCTTAGTGTAGTGACCCTGAAAGAAATGGAGAGTCGCCAGGTTGCTGTAGGCGAAGCCGGTGGGCTCGATGGCCAGAGACTGCTCCAACAGATGAATGGCCTCGTCGGTGCGGCCCATGAGGTGGTAGAGCGCGCCCAGGCTGTAGTAGCCGCGGACATTGTCCGGCGTCAATTCGATGACGCGCTGAAACTCCGGTTCGGCCTCGCCGTAACGACCATGACGGTAATAGAACCGGCCCAGGTTCTGGTGTGTACCCCAGTAGCTCGGGCGGAGCGCGATGGCCTTTCTATAGGTGGCTTCTGCCTGCTCGAGGCGGCCCTGGGCCTCATAGCCCTTGGCTAAGCCGCGGTAAGCGTCGTCGCTGCTTGGCTCGCGCTCCAGGGCCTGCTGGAACTGCACGATGGCCTTCTCGTAGGCACCGGTGCCATTGAAGAGTGTGCCCAAGCAGATGTGGGGCGCGGCCAAGCTGTCGTCCAGGCTCAGCGCCTGCTGGCAGGCCTGGCGGGCGCTCTCAACCCACGCCGCCTCCCTGGAGTCTTCATATTTCCGCCAGTAGGCCTCGCCCAGGCCGGCATGAGCGAGAGCGTATGCCTCGTCCAGCTCCAGTGCACGGCGGAATTCGGAGATGGCGTGATCAATGTTCTCCGCCTTTTCGTACCGTTGCAGATACCCGAGCCCCTGAAGATAGAAATCATGCGCGTGAACGACCGCGGTATGTCCGGCCGCCAGTATCTGCTCATCCTGCGGCTGCAGCTCCAATTCAAGGAGTCGCGCCACCTGCAGCACCATGCCACCCTGCAGCAGCGAAGGATCGTCGGTGCCGGCTTCGAGCGTGAGCGAGCGCAACTGGCGCCGCGAGCGGGCGTCCACCAGATTGACGCTCACCAGCACGTTGTCGCCAGCCCGCTGCACACTGCCGGTCAGAACCAAGCTGACGCCGAAACGCTGCCGCGCTTCCTCGGCGCTCTGGACCCCTTCTCGAAAGACATCGCTGGCCGGCACCACCAGCACGGAGCCGTGGAACTGCTCCAATTGAGTGAGCTTGCTGGTGAGGGTGTAGGTGAGCCCGTCGCAAAAAGCCTGGTTCTCGGGGCTCTCCCCCACGTTGGCGAAGGGGAGCACGGCCAGATTCTTCTGCGCCGGCAAGCCGCCCAGACCCAGCCAACGCTGCACAGCAAGCCGGGACGCGGGAATCGTCCACAGGAGAGCCGCCAGAACGACAGCAACCACGGCGGCCAGCCGCAAGCGCGCTCGCAGACGCGGGGGCGGCGCGGGCAACGCGACAGGTGGAGCGGTGGTGGGCGGAGCTAGCAGGCGGCGCTCGAGGGCGCGCAGGTCCACCACCAGGTCGGCGGCGGTGGCGTAGCGCTCCGCCGGGTTCTTGGCCAGCATCTTCTGAACGATGTGCTCCAACTCCGGCCCGGCCCGGTGGCTTTGCAGCCCCAGCGGCGGCGGTG
>DATEUS010000191.1:0-3952 GCA_035282985.1 Candidatus Acidiferrales bacterium | reverse complement strand
CAGCGCGACATAGCCTTCATCGAAGCCCGCCTGCGCCACCGGACGGACGGCCTTGTTCTCGTCCTGCTCGGCGTAACCCACCCAGGCCAGCCGGTAGCCGCCTTCCTCCACCAGGAGCCGGCAGACTTGTTCGAGCAACTCCGTCTCCTCGCGCGCGCGCACCAGCACCTGGTTGCACTCGCTCAAGACCCGCAAGGTGCGGTTGACCCGCCGCAGCTCCTCCTCGACCCCCTTGCGCGCCAGCGACAGCCCCGCCACGACCCAGATGCCGAGGAAAGCCAGGAAACGATTGGTCAGAGCCAAGGCGAGGCCCACACCCGGGGGTGAGAGGAAGAATCCCAGGAGGGCCAGCCCCGTGCACACCGTGGCCACCACCAGCGTCGAGCGGCGGTGCCGCAACCAGGAAGTCAGCAGGACCGGCACTAGATAGGCGATCCCGTCGGCCACCCCCAGGGGTGTGGCGAGATCAATCAAAAAGACGCCCGCCATCAGCGCCGCGATCAGTGTCGCCAGCCAAGCGGGTTTTTTCGGTTGGTGGGCTGCGGTGGGCATGAGGCCTACCCGTTCACCCATCACAGTGCAATTTCACCGCCAGAGGGGTGGGCCGCTAACCCTTGATTGGAGTGAGAGTTGCCAACGGGAGTCCGCCGGGACAACCTGGCCGGTTCCCTAAATGGGAGGCTTTCCGTAGATGAACCCGCCGCCGCCCAAAGGGCAAGAGCTTAGGGAGCCTCGACGGGGGCGCGCGCGGTGGCCAGCAGCGCCGGCTCGACCGCGAGCGGCACCCGGGCGTGGTAGCGCTCGCGCGCCGGCTGTACGCAGACCGGCGCCAGCGTGCACTTGGGGTGGCACTCGGCGGGATAGGCGCAGTAGCTCACCAGGCGGATGGTCTTGCAGGCGCTGCACATCAGGTAGTAGACGGTGCGCACCTGCTGGTCATCAGGATGCGGGCAGGCATTCATCGGTCGAGCATTATACGCCGGCGGCCCGCCGCCCCCAACCGACTTCTGCTCGCGTGAGAAACTACAAGGACTGCTCCCGTGATCCCTGGGTGCATTCATATCCCCTTGGATCGAGGGACATGCGCGACAAGTTTTCCCTTGACAATGAGGATAAGCCTCTTCATCCTATCCCCTGGGAGGGGATAGATGGCAAAAACGCTGCCGGTGCTCAAAGACATTTACCTCGACCCGGAGGTCGAAGCCGAGCTGCAGAACCGCTTGAGCCGCATCGAGGGTCACGTGCGCGGCATCAAGCGCATGCTCAGCGAGCACGCCTCCTGCGAGGACCTGTTGATTCAACTCTCGGCGGTGCGCTCAGCGCTCAACCAGGCCACCGCCCGCCTGCTCGAAAACCATATGGAGACTTGCGTGACCGGATGCGTGCGCGCCGGCGAAGGCGAGAAAGCCCTGCGCCACCTCAAAGGCGCGCTGACCCAGGTGGTCAAGAACCTCTGAGCAGAAGCTCAACGGGGCGGAAGGAGAACGAAGGGCCGATGGTTGATAAGAGTCACTGGACGAGCGTCGGGGCGTTGCTGCCGGCGGGAGCGGCTTTTCTGACCGCCTCCTGCTGCCTGCCGCTGGGACTGGGAGTGCTGGGGTTGAGCTCGGCCACCCTGTCGCAACTCATTCCCCTGCGACCGTATTTGCTGGGCCTGACCGTGGCGCTGCTGGCGGTGGCGTTCTATCAGACTTACAAACCCGTCGTCACCGGCGAAGAATGCGCGCCAGGGACGGCGTGTCCGACGCCGGTGAGCCATCGGTGGCAACGCATCTTTCTGTGGGCGATTGCCGCGGTCTCGCTGGTTCTGGCGACGTTGCCCTACTGGATCAGTTGGCTCATCTACTGGGCCGCCGTGCTGGAGGGTTAAGGCATGCCCCGTGGTTCTATCTTGGTTGCTCTCCTTGCTCTGCTAGCGGGACATCCGGCTGCCGCTGCGCCGGAAGCGTCTGCGCCCGGCACGCTGCGCGAGCTCAAAAGCGTGGAGCAGTTCAGCGCTCTCTTCCAGCAGGAGCAGGGCCGCCCGCGCCTGGTGCTGTTGCTCTCGCCCACTTGACCCGTGTGCGTGGCCGGCGCCCGTTGGGTGCAGAATAACCTGCTGGAAGAAAATCCCGACGCTGACCTGCGCGTCTACGCCGTGTGGTTCAACATGTACCCGGGCGACCACCGCTCGCAGTGGCCGCGCGAGCTACTGGACGATCCCCGCGTCATTCATTTCTGGGATGAAGGCAAGCTGCTGGGCCGCTTCTACGCCCGGCAACTAGGCGTAGAGGGAATCCTGTGGGACGCCTATGTTCTCTACGACAGGAAGGCCACGTGGGCCGACACGCCCTCAGCGCACGTCGGATGGGGGCGAACGGTTATCGGCGCTCGGCGTAAGCTAGAAAGGGAGATTCGCCCCCTGCTGCGGCAGGGCGCGGAGGTAAAATGAACAGAAAAGCCAGCATCGTCGTTTACACCCAGCCGGGGTGACTCTTTTGCGGCAAAGTGAAAGAGTTTCTTTCACAAAAAGGCGTGGAATTCAGGGAGCGGAACGTGGCCGAAGACCCGGCGGCGCTGGCGGAGCTGGAAAAGCTCGGCTATATGACCACCCCGGTGACGGTGATTGACGACCAAGTCGTGGTCGGCTTCGCCCGCGACAGGCTGGAAGAGTTGCTCGGTTGAGGATTTCAGAGGGCTAAGGCTTGGGCCCCGGTGGACGCCAGGAGGCGCCTTCGGCGCCGGGCAGGCACGAATGTCTGCCCCACCACAGGAAGAGCAAGTTTCTTCCTCAAACCGACGACCCTGAGCACGTCGAACGGGTCACAGCTACCCGGTCTGATCTCGACGCCCTTGGACGGGGCGGAACACTGGCTGCGAAAGGATTAGTTACTGGTTTGACTGAACCGTCGATTGCGGAGGCAACGGGTAAAGCACGGTAGGATACAAGAGAACAACATCTTTGCGCTTCTTGCCGCGCTGATCGCGCACTTCAATCTTCAGGTCGGTTCTCTTCTTCAATGGTTTGCGTAGGCTCAGTTCCAGCCGATAGCAGTTCTTCAGCAGCGCGTTGACGCTGCGGGCCACCAACGGTATGTCATCTTCTGAAAACTGCGGCCCGAGGCCAGGAACGGCGTTGGCGCGATGCTGGATATAGTGATAGCGAGATCCTCCTGTGGCGGCCACAAGTTGCACAATTAGACTGGGCAAGAAAGGCACTGTGCGATAGATCACAGGAGGATAGCGGCCCATCATCAACTGCGTATACGGTTCGCCCACAGCAATACAGAAGAGGCGAATGCCGCGAGAAGATAGCTCCCTTGCGAGCGTATCAAATGAATCGACAGGCCCCAACGGGTGAGGGCCGACGGAATGGGCCACAAGCACGATTGCGTCGCCGAAATCGAGCTGCGGCTCGGCAGCACCTACCAGGCCTTTGAAAAGGGAGGCCAGGTAATCACGCTTTGGCGACAGGGGTTGCGAGTTTGGGCCTCGCCCCGCTTGCACGGCCGCCAGGATGCTTTGATGGTGAAGAGTGAACGGGCTGCGTTCTTGAGTAAATTCACCGTAAGTGTGGAGGGCGAGCTCCACGTCGGAGTCCAGCAAAGAGATGAAGCTAGTAGCGAAGGCTTCGGCACGCTCCCAATTGCCGTAACTCGACATGCTGGAGGTCACATCGAGCAGCAGCACAACCTTTCGGGGACCCAGGGCGGGTGCGAGCTTCCATTCGGCTTCGACCCCGCGAATGCGAAGCTGGTCGGCGGTGATATCAGGGAGAGGATTGTCCTGCGCGTCGAAGATGCCCAGCGGGATGACGCGAATCTCAGCGGGCGGAGCGGCCTGCTGAGGCGCGAGCGGCGGCACTAAGAGAAGGCAGAGAAGCAAAACGAAAAAGAAGCAACGGAGCCAGCGCAGGTTCATCGTGGCCTCGCGAGCCTTCCTCAGAGGCTAGCAGGGCTGGCGGGAGGGGGCA
>DATEUS010000190.1:0-10107 GCA_035282985.1 Candidatus Acidiferrales bacterium | reverse complement strand
ACTCTGCTACCGGAGCCGGTAACGAAGTTCAGCACCCCCTTGGGCAGGCCAGCTTCGTTCAAGATGCGGGTGAAGTTATAGCCGGAAAGCGGCGTGTCGGTAGCGGGCTTGAAGACCACGGTATTGCCCAGCACCAGGGCCGGAAGAATCTTCCAGGAAGGAATGGCCATGGGGAAGTTCCAGGGGGTAATCATGCCGCAGACCCCCAGGGGCTGGCGGACACACATGGCAAACTTGTTGCGCAGCTCGGAGGTGGTGGTGTAGCCGAACTGGCGACGACCTTCCCCGGCCATGTAGAACCCCATGTCGATGGCTTCCTGCACGTCGCCGCGGGTTTCCTTGAGAATCTTGCCCATCTCTCGGGTCATCTCCCGCGCCAACTCTTCCTTGCGCTCCACCAGCATCTGCGCGGCCTTGAAAAGGATTTCGGCGCGCTTGGGCGGCGGGGTCAGGCGCCAAGGGTGGTAGGCGGCCTTGGCGGCGGCCACGGCTTCATCCAAATCGCACTTGTCGGAAGCCTGGAAGTAACCGATCACGTCGCTCCTGTCGGCGGGATTGACGTTCTCGAACGTCTTGCCGCAGCGGGCCTCGACCCACTCGCCGTTGATGTAGTTCTTGTAGGTCTTGGGGGCAGCCATGATGGTGTCCTCCTCGCAGGTACGCGCAGTTTGACGGCCTTGGCCTGCGCGCCGGCCCGAATTTTGGACTCTAGCAGAAGGACGCAGAAACGGTCAATCACTGCCGCCCCGGGCGCTTCTGTCTGCTATTTCCCTGCCTGCTCATCCATGGGATAGGGCGGCGGGACGAGGCCGTCGTGGCGTGCCACTAGGTAGGCGCGGATGAAAGGGTCGATCTCGCCGTCGAGCACGGCGTCGACGTTGCCCTTCTCTAGCTTGGTGCGATGGTCTTTGACCAGCCGGTAGGGGTGCAGAACGTAGGAACGAATCTGGCTGCCGAAGCTGATGTCGGCCTTGCTCTCTTCCAGCTTGCGCGCCGCCGCCATCCGCTTTTCCAGCTCGTGCTGGTAGAGGCGAGAGCGCAGGATTTTCATGGCCATGTCGCGGTTCTTGAACTGGGAGCGCTCGTTCTGGCATTGGGCCACGATGCCGGTGGACAGGTGGGTGATGCGCACGGCGGAGTCGGTCACGTTGACGTGCTGGCCCCCGTGGCCGCTGGAGCGGTAGGTGTCGATGCGCAGGTCCTCATCGCGGATGACAATTTCGATACGGTCATCCACCTCGGGGGTGACGAAAACCGAAGCGAAGGACGTGTGGCGGCGGGCGGCGGCGTCGAAAGGAGAGATGCGCACCAGCCGATGGACGCCGATCTCCGACAGCAACAAGCCGAAAGCGTTTTCGCCTTGGACAGTCACGGTGACGGACTTGACCCCAGCTTCTTCTCCGGCGGTGATGTCGGTAATGGTGGCGGTGAAGCCCTTGCGCTCGGCCCAGCGCAGGTACATGCGCAGGAGCATCTCCGCCCAGTCCTGCGACTCGGTACCGCCGGCGCCCGGATGAATGGTGACGATGGCGTTGCGATGGTCGTGGGCAGCCGAAAGGAGCGTTTCCGTCTCCGCCTCTTCCACCTGGGCGCGCAACTTTTCCAGGTCGGCAGCCAGGTCGTTCTCCACTGGCTCGCCTTCGTGCGCCAGCTCGAAGAGCGTGGTCAGGTCGCTGAGGTGGCGCTCCAGCGCCTGCTCGGTTTCCCGCTGCCGCTCCAGATGCTTGCGGTGCTGGAGGAGCTTCTGCGCGGTTTCGGGCTGGCTCCAGAGGTCGGGCTGGTGGAGTTTCTGGTCGAGCTCGGCCAGTTCGGCGTTCAGGCGGGCCAGGTCAAAGGTAGCCGCGCAGTTCCTGGGCGCGGTGGCGAAGCTGCTCAAACTCTCGTTCCAGTTCTTCGATCATTCCTAGTCCTCAGTTGCTTCCACGGCCGTGATCCAGAGCTTGCGCGCCAGAGCCGCCAACATCACCAGAGCGCAGAGAGCGGCGAACCAGTCGCCGTTGCGCACATAGAAACTCTCTTCGCCACGATAGGCGAAGCCGGCGGTCAGCACGGCGGCGGTGTGCGTGGGCGCCTGGACCGTCAGGCGCCCGTAGGGATCCACAACCGCCGTCACCCCGGTGTTGGTGGCGCGCAGCAGGAAGCGCCGCGTCTCCACCGCCCGCAGCCGAGCCATGTTCAGATGCTGCGCCGGCGCGGCGGAACGTCCGTACCAGCCATCATTCGAAATGTTCACCAGAACCGTGGCGCCGCGCTCGACGAACTGCCGCACCAGGCCGGGGAAAATCGCTTCATAGCAGATCAACACGCCCAGCTTCCCCTCCTCGGCCGGCAGCACTGCCGGCTGACTGCCGGGGCGGAAGGCGCTTACCTCCTGCACCAGAGGGCCGAGAAACCCGAGCCAGCGCTCCAGCGGCAGATACTCGCCAAAGGGCACCAGGTGAATCTTATCATACTGGGCGACGAACTCTCCGGAGGGGGAAAGCAGCACGGCGCTGTTGTAAGGCTGCTGGACGCCTTCCGTATCGGGGCGGTAGTCCACAATCCCAACCAGGAAATAACTGCGAGTGGCCTGGGCAAGCTGAAGCAGGCGAGCGCGGAGCGTGGGGTCGTGGTGGAAGTAGAAAGAGACCGGCACCTCGGGCCAGATGACCAGTGTCGGCATTTCCCCGGGATTGTGGCGCACCGCGCCCCGAGTCATCTGCTCCAGGCGGACCAATTCTTCGGGGTGATGCCGCACCCACTCCGGGTCGAACTCCTCCTGCTGCGGGAGATTGGGCTGAACGAGAGATGCCTGCGCGGTGGTGGGCACGGGCGGCAGTTGCCAGACCCAGATCTCCGCCACCGTTAGGGCCACCGCTACTGCGCCCAGCAGGAGCGCGCGCCGACGAGTAGGAACCAACCAATAAGCCGCGACCAGCGCGTTCACCGCCGCCACCAAGAAGGAGACGCCATAGACGCCGGCGTAAGCAGCGTGCTGAATCCATCCCACGTGCGGAGCGATGGCGTAGCCCAGCAGGTTCCAGGGAAAGCCTCCGAAAACGACGTAAGTGCGCAGCCACTCAACTGCCACCCAGGCAAAAGGAGCCGCCGCCAGTGCCAAGAGCTGCCACCGCCGCGCGAGTTCGCCCACCAACAAGGAAAACATTCCGAAAAACAGGGCGAACGAAAGAACGAACAGGAGCAAGACGCCGCTGGCGGCCACCACCGACAAGTGGCCGTAGATGCGCATCACGTCATAGATCCAGTAGCAACTGCCGGCAAAGAAGACGGAGCCAGTCAGGTAGCCGGCCAGGAGGAGGCGCGGTCGCGACCGGTGATAACTGATCGTTGCCAGGAGCGGCGCCAGGGCCACCCATGCCAGCAGTGTCAGGTGAGCCTGAGGGAAGCTGAGGATTAGCAGCAGTCCGGAGAGCAGCGCGCAGGCAATCGGGTTGCGCAGCGGAGAAAGCAAAGCGGGCCTCAGCGCCTGACGATCTGGCGAAAGCCCTGTGCTTCCAGGCGGCGCTGGGCGGCGTCGGCCAGTTCGGCATTCTCAAAGGGGCCGACCTGCACGCGGTAGAAGCGGTCCTCCCGAGGCGGCCGGAGGAGGACAGAAAAGCCCAGCTTCTCCAACTCCTGTGCCAGTCGCTTGGCGTCGGCTTCCTGACTCAGAGCGGCGATCTGCAAGTAGATGGGCTCGGCGGCGCGCGCCGGAGCCGGAGGCGCCTGTGCTGGTTTGGGCTGCGCGGCGACCGGAGGCTGAGCCGGTTGCTTGCGCGGCAAAGTGTCGGAAGGCGGGTTGCCCTCCACGCGCTCGTAGAAGCTCAGGTCCTTGGCTTCGGGGGCCGCTCCCCCAGCGGGAGCTGGCTTCTGCGCCGATGGTTGGACTTCGCTCTGAGGGGGGGCTTGGTTACGTCCCAGGACAAAGCCGAAGGTAAAGAAGACGGCGCAAAGCAAGACGACGGCAAAGAAAACACCCAGCAGGTGCCGGTTTTCCAGCACCATCTCGTAATTGTCGCCCTTCTTGCCCTTAGCCATCGACGCCGAAGCCTAATCCTTCTTGGGTGGCTTGAGCAGACCGCTGAAAATATCCACCGGAACGGGAAAGACGACGGTGGTGTTGCGCTCTACCCCGATTTCCGTCAGCGTTTGCAGATAGCGCAACTGGATGGAGATGGGTTGGTCCGCCAAGATGCGGGCGGCGTCGGCCAGGCGCTGCGAGGCCTGGAATTCGCCTTCAGCGTGGATAACCTTGGCGCGACGCTCGCGTTCGGCTTCGGCCTGCTTGGCAATGGCGCGTTGCATACTTTCAGGGAGGTCGACCGCCTTGACCTGGACGATGCTGACCTTGATGCCCCAAGGGTCGGTGTGCTCGTCGAGGATTCTCTGGAGGCGGGCGTTGACCTTGTCGCGCTGGGCGAGGAGATCATCGAGCTCGACCTGGCCGATGACGTCGCGCAGGGTGAGCTGGGCGAGTTGTGAGGTGGCGTAGAGGTAGTTGGCGTTCTCGATGGCGTTGACCATGCGGTTGGGGTCCATGACACGGAAATAGGTCACGGCATTGACGCGCACCGTGACGTTGTCGCGGGTGATGGCGTCCTGCGGGGGGACGTCGAGGGTAATGAGGCGCAGGGAGATGCGCATCAGGGTTTCAACGGGCCACCAGATCCAGATCAGACCGGGGCCCTTGGGCACGGGCAGCATACGTCCCAAGCGCAGGACCACCCCGCGCTCCCATTCCTTCAAGACCTTGACGCAGTTCACGATAAAGACAAGAACGACAACAAACACTACAGCAAGAAATGGCATGGCTACTCCTTTCCGGGGATCGGGCTCGGGGCCGAGCCACCGTCCACCGGTTCCACATGCAGAATCAAACCCTCCAGGCTCACCACACGCGCCTGCTCGCCCACCGCCATCTTCCGGGGGGCCGTGGCGCGCCACAACTCGCCCTTGACCCACACCAAGCCCTTGGCGCCGTCGCCGATCTCCTCTCTAACTTCTCCGACCGCACCCACCAACTCTTCCTGCCCGGTGGAGACCTGCCAGCGCCGCGACTTCAACACCAGGCGAAGGAGCAATACCGCCAGCACCGCGAAGGGGATGGCCACGCCCAAAGCCAGCTCCATCCGCACACGCAATTCGGGAATGGGAGGCGCCTCGATGAGCATCATTGCGCCCAGCACCATAGCCGCCACCCCACCAGCGGCGAGGACTCCGTGACTCACGAAGACAGCCTCCAAGATGAAGAATACCACTGAAAGGACGATCAGGAGCACGGCGGCGTAGTTCACCGGCAAGAGATGGAGGGCAAACATGGCCAGAATAATGCAGATGCCGCCGGCCACGCCGGGGATAATAAACCCAGGGTGGTTAAACTCGATGTAGAGACCCAGAACGCCAAAGACCAGCAACAGGAAGGCGATGTTGGGGTCGATGAGGCGGCTGAGGAAGCGCTGCCTCCGGGTCATCTCCCACGGCTCGACCCCGACGTCCGCCAGGGCCAGCATTTCGCTACGGCCATCAAAGCGGGTAATTGTGCGGCCGTTGAACTGCTCGAAAATCTGCTCGCGAGTCTGACAGACAGCGTCGATCAGACCCGCCTTGAGCGCTTCCTGATCGGTGAAGGACTTGGCCTCAGTGACGGCCAACTCGGCCACCTCCGGGTTGCGGCCGCGCTTGGAGGCGAAGCTGCGCAAGTAGGCGGCGGCGTCACTGGTGATTTTCTTTTTCAAGGTCTCGTCCACCTCCCCGCCGCCAAAGGCCACCGGGGAGGCGGCCCCGGTGGTGGTTCCGGGGGCCATCACGGCGACGTCGGAGGCGAGCAGGAGGAAAAAACCCGCTGAGGCAGCGCGGCTGCCCGTGGGGGCAACATAGACGATCACCGGAACGCGCGCCGTGGTGATGCGGTCCACCATGTCGCGCATGGAGGTTTCCAGGCCCCCGGGGGTGTGCAGCCAGAGAAGCACGGCGTCGGCGTTGATTCGTTCCGCATGTTCGATGCCGCCCATCACGTACTCGGCCGAGACCGGCTGAATAATCTCATCCGCCAATCGAATTTCCACCACCGTGCCGGCAAAAGCCAGGAGAGGCGCCAGCAGGATCACCGTCAGCAGAACGAGAGTGCGGACGAGCTTCTTCATTGTGCCCTACTGTCTTCCGCCGGAGAGTCGGCGGCGTGCACTGGAATGCGGGCATCCAGGGCCCGCGCTTCGGCATTGTCAGGCTCAAGCGCGAGCGCAGCCTGCACCTGCTCACGCGCCTTCTGCGGGTCTTGCTGGGCCAGGTACAACTCCGCCAAGCGCAGACGAGCCTCAATCGTCTCTTGACTCCAGAGGGAAGCCTTCAGCTCGCCGACGGCGTCATCGAGCCGGCCCTGGCGCTGGTAGATCTCGGCCAGGAAGAGGTGGCCGCGATGCGAGGCGGGATCAAGAAGAACCGCTTCGGCAAACTCCTGCTGCGCCGCGTCGATTTCTCCGCGGCCGAGCAGGTCCCGACCCCGTTCGATGTGCACAGCTACATGTCGAGCGCGTGCGGCGCTGATGGGCGAAGATTGCTGACCGGCGCGGGCGCGACAGTGTAAATCGAGGCGGTCGAAGTCGAGCCCACTCTCCTCTAGGTCAAGCGCCGGGGCGGCCTCACCGTTGCCCGCCTGCTGGCGTTGGCGCTCTGCCTCCTCAACCTGACCCAAGCGCTCCAACGCATGGGCGTAGAGCAGGCGGGCTTCGCTGTCCCCGGGGTTCAAGACCAAGCACTGGTTGAGGGCGCCGCTGGCCGCCACCCAGTCCCCTTGACGCAAATGGTGCAGACCAAGGTTGAAGTAGGCGTCGGCGTTACTTGGGTCACTTTGAAGAGCGCGGCCAAAGAAATCGGCGGCGGCCTCAAGCTGACCGCGGCGAGAGGCAAAGACGCCCAGATTGTTCCAAAGCGTCTGGGCGGGTGAATGCTCCGCCAGGGGCGTCAAGGTCTCACCCGCCCGGTCATACTCGTCCTCGAAGAAGTAGCACAGGGCAAGGTAGAAGCGCGCTTCGGACCCCAGCGGGTCATCCGGCGGAATCTTGGCAAACCAGGTGGCGGCGATGGCGTAGTCCTCTTCTTCGTAGTAAAGCTGCGCCAGGCGGAAGGCTGCTGGAGTGTAGCCAGGGTCGAGGCGGACCGCCTGCAGGAAGTAGCGGCGCTGCTGCTCGCGGCTCATCGCCACCAGGCCACGTACGTAGCTCTCAAAGGCGCTGACATCGAGGCGAGGAAAACGCTCGCGGAAGTTCTCGCGGCTCAGGCGAACCTCGGGTTGGAGTTGGCGAAGAACCTTCCAGGCCAACTCCTCCTGCACATCGATCAGGCGAGCGAACGAGCCCGAGTCACCCATCCAGGGGGAGAGGGCGGGGGACCCAACGTCGAGCAGACGCGCCCAGGCACGGAGGTGGCCGTCACGGACTTCAAACCGACCCAGCACAACCCAATCGGCACCTACCTCTTCGCCCAGGCGCAGGAGGCTGCCTTCAGTGAGCGGAGGCGTGGCCGGCAGACCCAGCCGCTCGAGCGCCGCCAGCCTTTCATCGCGGGTGGCCAAGTCCTGCCCGGCGGCGGCCAGGCGCCCGGTGAGTGCTTCGGCAAAGCTTTCTCCGACCCAGTCCAGGTCGGCCACCTGCGCAGTGTTTTCAAACGGAACAACCAGAACGGTGTCGGCGGCTAACGGAGAAGCGCCGACAAGAAGAGCCAGCAGGCCCAGAGAAAGCCAGCGGAGAAGTGAGGAGGACCCCGGCATACCAAATTTCATTATAGCAGAAGCGTCAGGGCGAGCAGCGGCCTAAGGCCCACTATGGCTTTAGCGCGGTGGGGGGCGCCGCGAACAGTTCCTGGAAACGTCTGTCTTCGCTGACAAGGAAGAAGGCGGGGTCGGGCTGGGCATCCTGCGGCGGAAAGCCGTCTTCGAGGGCGCGGCGGAGATAGAACAAGCAGCTCTCGACATTGCCCAGCAAGGCGAAACTCTTGGCCAGCAGGAAGTGGAAACGGGCGCGGTCTTCCACCGAGTAGTCCTGCATCAGGATGCCAAAGAGATTGCGCTGCTGAAAGATCTCGGGGTTGAGGAGCAAAGCAAGGCGCAATTCCTCGAGGGCCTCATCGTATTTCTTGCGGGCGAAGAGCGCGGCGCCCAAGTTGCCGCGGATGGCCGCCTGCGCCGGGCTGAACTCGAGGGCGCGCTGGTAGTAACGAATCGCCTTCTTGTAGTCCTTGCGCGCGTAGTGAACAGCGCCCAGGTTGTTCCAGGCCTGGGCGTAAGTCTTGTCGAGCTTGGTGGCGCGCTCGTAATACTTCTTGGCGTCTTTCAACTGTGAGAGCTGGTGGTAGGCAATGCCGGTCTTGTTCAACAGGACGGAGTTGTTTGGGGTTAGGCGAAAGGCCTCCTGGTAGAGGTCAACCGCCTGCCAATAGTTCTTGCGAATCATCTGCAGGTCGCCGCGCAGCTCCAACTGGCGGGCCAGCTCCTGGCGGGGCAGAACGGTCAGAAGTGGCGCCTCCTGCGCCGCTAGGTTGGCTGCGCTCCCCACAGCCAGCAGCAAACAGACAAGCAACAGACGGCGCATGCATTACTCCGGCGGCGGAGGTGAGGAACCCTTTTTCTGCTCCCGTAGAGGCGCTGCTCTGGCGGCGGGCTGGCCGGGCTGACCGAGCGCCGAGGTGGCGCGGCGCAACATTCCGTTCCCGCGGTCGATCTCTTCGGCCTGGGAGAGCGGCGGTGGCCCACCACCCTCCTTGGACTTGCTCTCCCTCCCGGGCGTCGTCTCAGCCTGCCCGTCTTCCTTCTTGCTCTCCTCGCGCCGCCCAATGCCAATGGCGCGCAGCAGCGTTCGAGTCACCTGGCGCATCTTGGACGGCCGGTGTCGGGGGCAGAGCTCGCGCGGCTCGGTGCCGACGATGAACTTTTCCATGCGGGCTTCGGGACAGTCGGGGGTGGCCACCGAGAGGGTTTCGGGGTCGAGCGGGACGGTAACGATGCCCTCCGGGGCAATGAACTCTTCCACATTGCGATAGGCGGGCATGGTGACCGCCCGCGTCATAAAGGCGGTCCAGATGGGGAGGGCGGCGGCGGCGCCGGGCAAGCCCAGGTCGCGGCCATCGTCAAAGCCCACCCAGACCAAGCAGAGGAGATTGGAGGTAAAGCCGATGAACCAGGCATCGCGCGAAGTGCCGGTCTTGCCCGCCGCGGGGGCAGTGAAGCCGCGGGCGCGGGCGCCGGCACCGGTGCCGCGGTTGATGGCGTCCTGAAGCAAGTCAACCACCAGATAGGCGACGCGCGGGTCGAGTACGAGCTGCGGATTGGGTTGCTGAACTTGCAGCAGGTTTCCTTCGCTGTCGAGGACGGTGGAGATGAGGAAGGGATCGAGATGCACGCCGCCGTTGGCAAAGATGGTGTAGGCACCGGCCACTTCCAGGGGGGTGGAGTCGTAAGCACCCAGGGAGACAGCCGGGGTGGGGCGCAGCCGGGCATTTAGACCGGCGGCCACCGCCAGGTCGGCGACGCGGTCGTAGCCGGTCATCTCCGCCACCTTGACTGTAGCGACGTTCATCGAATGGATCAGGGCGTCGCGCACAGTGACGATGCCGAAGAACTGCTCGCCGTAGTTCGAAGGCTCGTACCGCTGCCCCTCGAATTCAAAGATGGTGGGTTCGTCCACTACCGTGGTAATGGGGGTGATGGCGTTTTCCGGTTTTTCCAGAGAAGCGGCAAAGGCCGCAGCATAGACAAAAGGCTTGAAGGAGGAGCCCGGCTGGCGGTGAGCCACCACATGGTTGAGCTGGCTGACATTGTAGTCGCGGCCGCCGATCAGAGCCTTCACCGCGCCGGTGTGCGGGTCGATCGCCACCAGCGCCGCCTGCACCTCCGGCGGCGGCTCTTTGCGTCGGCTGAAACGCTGCTTGATCTTGGCGTCGACCTCCGGCAAGGCCTCGCTCAGGGCGTCAGCGGCAGCTTGCTGCAAGCGCAGATCGAGCGTGGTATTGATGCGGTAGCTGCTGGTGACCAGCTCTTCCTCGGAGTAACGCGCCAACAGCCGGTCGTTCACCAAGTCAACGAAGTAGGGAGCCTCGCTGGCCTCCACGTTGGCGGGGGCCGTACCCAATGGCTCC
>DATEUS010000189.1:0-5750 GCA_035282985.1 Candidatus Acidiferrales bacterium | reverse complement strand
GGAGGGCGACCACCGGCGCCGCCGCTTCGACTGGCGCCCCGGCGGCCTCTTGCAGGATTTTCACGCTGGCGGAGGCTCCGATGCGGGTGGCGCCGGCGGACACCATCTTCTGCACGTCTTCATAGCTGCGAATGCCGCCGGCGGCTTTGACGCCCATCGTCGGCCCCACTGCCAGCCGCATCAACTCCACGTGCTTGGCGGTGGCCCCGCCGGGCCCGAAGCCGGTCGAGGTCTTGACGAAGTCCGCTCCGGCTGCCTGCGCTAGTTGCGAGGCCCGTACCACTTCCGGGTCGGTCAGCAGCGCACATTCCAAGATTACCTTCGAGAGCGCCCCGCCGCGCCGGCAGACCCCGACCACGCCGCGGATGTCCTGCTCCACCACCTCATGGTCGCCCGACTTCAGCGCCCCCACGTTCATCACCATGTCCACTTCGTGGGCGCCGAGCTTCACCACCTCTTCCGTCTCTTGGATCTTCACCTGCGGCAGCGTCGCTCCCAGCGGAAAGCCCACCACCGTGCAAACCTTCACCGGCGTCCCTCGCACCGCCGCCGCTGCCGTTGCCACCCAGTAGGGATTCACCACCACGGCGGCAAAGCCGAACTCCGTAGCCTCCTGGCACAGCTTGTGGATGTCGGCGCGCGAAGCTCCCGGCTTGAGTAGCGTGTGGTCAATCAGCGCGGCGAGGTCGGTGGGCACCTGCGAGACACCGGGGCCGGCGCTCAGTCGGGCCGCGCCCGCCGCCATCACCCTGCGGGCTTTGTCGGTGCAGGTCTCGACGCAGCGCTGGTCGCAGCCGGGGCAAACAATCTCGTCGATCTCCAGCCCGCGCAGCTCGCACAACTGCCGGTCGCCGAGATAGCAGAACACCTCGCGGGTGATGTTCTCGATCAACTGTTCCAGTTGCTGTTCGTTCATCGTCCGCTAACTTCAGCGGCAGGCCGCGCTCGATGGCGGCGATTTTGTCCAGCCGACGCTGGTGGCGCCCGCCGGCAAACTTGGTCTCCAGCCACAAGGCCACGATCTCCCGGGCCGTCTCGGCCGAGAGCAGGCGCGCCCCCAGCGTGAGGATGTTGGCATCGTTGTGCTCACGGCTGTTGCGGGCGGTGGTGGAATCATAGCACAGGGCGGCGCGCGCCCCCGGCACCTTGTTGGCAGCGATGGCGGAGCCGATGCCGGCCGAGTCAACCACGATGCCGCGCCAGGCTTCGCCGCTGGTCACGGCCCGCGCCACCGCCAGGGCGAAGTCAGGGTAGTCGACCGCCTGGGTGGAGTCGGTGCCGACGTCGCGCACCTCGTAGCCGGAGGCGAGCAGGAAGCCCTTCAGGTACTCCTTCAATTCGTAGCCACCGTGGTCGGCCCCCAGCACCACGGCGCGGTGCGGGCTCGACCCGGGCGCCTCCACCGATTCTTCCACCCGGATGCGCACCCCGCGCTCGCGGGCCCGTTCCCGGGCCTGGTCGGTGATGATGGAGCCGCGCGGCACCACCGCTTCCCCGCCCGCTGGCAGGGCTTCGATGTCGGCAGCGGTCAGGGTGCGCCGGGACATAGCCTAAACGCTCGGTCCGGAAAGCACGCAGACGTCGGGGAGGTTGCGGTAGCGCTCGGCGAAGTCGAGCCCGTAGCCCACCACGAACTTGTCGGGAATCTCGAAGCCCACGTAATCGACCGGCACCTCCTTGACCCGGCGGGCGGGCTTGTCGAGCAGGGCGGCGATCTTCAGCGACTTGGGCTTGCGCGATTGCAGGATGCGGTAGAGGTAGTTCAGCGTCAGGCCGGTGTCGAGGATGTCCTCGATGATGATGACGTTCAGGCCCTCGATGCTCTGGTCCAGGTCCTTGTTGATGCGCACTTCTCCCGAGGGCAGGCTGCCTTTGCCGTAACTGGAGATGGCGACGAAGTCCACCGAAACCGGCAGGCGCAGCTCACGCAGCAGGTCAGCCAGGAAAATGCAGGCCCCTTTCAGAATGCAGACCAGATGAACAGTCTCGCCCTTGTAGTCGCGCTCGATCTGCCGGGCCAGCGCGCGCACGCGCCGGCGAATCGCCGACCCACGCAGCAGCACCTTGACCTGCTCTTTCTTTTGGGACCTGGCCACAATTCCTCCCTCGCCAGGACTGAAGGCGCTCACTTTATCGCGCCCGTCCCCCTAACGCAAGCGTCCGTACGAAAACACGTAAACCATCTGGGGCAATTTTCTCTTGCCCCAAACCGGGCCTCGTGAGCCTTCGCAGGAAGGAAATTCTGGTAAACTTGGCGTTTGCAAATCTCACCTGCCGGAATCGGGCGCAGGCTCTCACAGAGAGGCGGAGGAATGGGCGTCGGATCAAGCAAGGTGGGATGGGTGGCTCTCTTGCTCACCGCGCTTTCCTTTTTGCCCACACTAAAGGCCCAGGAAAGCACGGGGACTGTCCTGGGGACGGTGACCGACCCCAGTGGTGCGGCCTTGCCCGGTGTCAAGGTGATTGTGGTAGACGAGCTGCGAGGTTTCACGCGCAGCACTGCCACCGACGACCACGGCGTCTATGTAGTTCCTCTCCTTCTCGTGGGCCGGTATCGAGTTCAAGCCGAGGCAACTAGTTTCCAGCGCTTCGTGCAGACAGGCGTGGCACTCGACGTCAACCAGAAGGCGCGCATCGACATTGTCATGCACCTGGGTTCGCTGGAGCAAACAGTTACGGTGGAGGAGGGAACGCTTCTCGTCGACACTACCAATTCCACTCTGGGTGGGCTCGTCGCACGGGAGGAGATTGTCGATCTGCCGCTGAATGGCCGCAACTTCACGCAACTCGGCGTGCTCCTACCGGGAACGGCGTCAGCGCCGGAGCGCATCAGCGGCGGGTTGAACAGCAACACCGCCTACACCGTCAACGGGCAGCGGACCCAATCAAACAACTTTCTTCTCGACGGCGCCACGAATAACGATCTCTTGACCAACGGGTTCGCCGCCGTGCCCCCACCGGATGCCTTGCAGGAGTTCAAGATTCTTACCCACAACTATTCCCCCGAGTACGGTCGCAACAGCGGCTCCGTGGTCAACGTCATTACTCGCAGCGGGGAGAACGAGTTCCACGGCAGCGTGTGGGAGTTCCTGCGCAACGACGCTCTTGATGCGCGCAACTTCTTCGACGACGAGACAGCCAAGCTGAGACGGAGTCAGTTTGGATTCTCGCTGGGGGGACCGATCGTCCGCGACCAAACTCTCTTTTTCGGTTTCTATGAAGGCCTGCGCGAGCGCCTGGGCCAAACGCAGACAGTGCCGGTCTTGAGCCCGGAGGAGCGGGGCGGCGATTTTGCCGCCCTAAACCCCGCGCCCGCCAGCTGTGCTGAGCCGGGTGCGGTCTGTGATCCGCTGACGGGCAACCCTTTTCCGGGGAATGTTATACCTTCGGACCGACTTGACCCTGTTGCGCTAGCGTTGCTGGAGGCGCTCGTGCCGCTGCCCAACAGTCTGGGAAACCGCTTTGTCAATGCTCCCACCTTACGCTCCGACGGCGAGCAGTTCGGTCTCCGCGTCGACCACCGTTTTGGCGCGGCCAACAACTTCTTCGCCCGCTACCACTTCTCCGACGGCGAGACACTAAACCCAATCGGCGAGGCCAACTTCATGCCCGCCGGTTCTAGCAACGTGAACCGCGTTCAGTCTGTTACTGTGACAGAAATGCATGTCTTCAGCCCCTCGGTCTTGAACGAAGTCAGCCTTTCTTTTCTCCGCCAGGACAGTCAGCCCGCCACCTGGAGCGGTGTCAATCCCGCCGACTTTGGTTTTCTCTACCCCACCACCGAGCCCACGGCTTTCGGAATGCCCTTCGTTGAGTTGAGCGGTTTGTTCAGCCTGGGAGACGTTCAACAGAACTTCACCCAGGTTGTCCGCAACACGTATCAGGTGCTCGATAATTTCACCTATCTGCGAGGCCGACACAACTTCAAGATGGGTCTAGACATCCGGCGCGAGCAGATTTTTCTGGTTTTTCCAAACCGGCCCAATGGTGACTTCCTGTTTTCCGGGACCTTCACTGGCCTGCCGGCGGCGGATTTCCTGCTGGGAGCAGCATCACGATTCCGACAGGGAGGTGGTGACCCATCCCGCCATCTTTTTGGCACGCAGGTGGGTTTCTACTGGCAGGACGACTTCCACGCCCTTCCTCGCCTGACTTTGAGCTTTGGCGTGCGGTACGAGTTAACCTTGCCCTACTACGACAAGTATAATCGCATGGGATCGTTCCAGCCCGGCCGCCAGTCAGTGTTCCGCCCGAACGCGCCGCAGAACTTACTCTATCCGGAAGACCCAGGCGTGCCGCGTGCCACCATCGCAACCGACAAGAACAATTTCAGCCCGCGTATCGGGCTGGCGTGGGACCCGTGGGGTGACGGCCGCACGAGCCTCCGAGCCGGCTACGGGCTGCTCTTTGATGTCATCCCCGGCTGGGCGCCCTTCCAGAATATCCTGGCACCGCCCTTCACGCGCTTTGCCAATCTGGATGGTCCACCTTCCTTTGCAGACCCGTTTGTGGGCATCTCTCCCAGTCCGCTCGTAGACCCGGCGCTGGAGTTTCCCTGCCCTTGCCTGGTGATCGGCTACTCGCCCGACTTTACCAGCGGCTATGCGCAACACTACAACCTGACCCTGCAGCGAGAAATGCGGCGCAATTTCCTATTCGAGGTGGGCTACGTGGGCTCCACCACTACGAAATTTCCCGGTTACCTCGAGATCAATCCGGCTTTGCAGACGCCGGATGCCACCCTGCAAAACGCCCAATCTCGGCGCATCTATCCGGCCTACACGCTGGTACGACCGACATTCTCTCGTTTCAACTCCAACTACAACAGCCTGCAGGTTTCGCTGAACAAGCGCCTGAGCCAGGGATACACGTTTCGCGCCTCCTACACGTGGTCAAAAGCGATTGACACACAGTCCAACGTCAATCTGGGCGACGATCGTCCCCAAGACGCGTTCAGCCTGAGTGACGTGCGCGGTCGGGCCATCTTTGATGTCCGTCACCGCTTCGTTCTGAGCGGCCTGTGGAACCTGCCCGGGTTAAAGGAACAGCCCGTTCTTGTGCGCTACATCCTTGGGGGCTGGCAGCTCAGCGGCATTCTGACGTTTCAGACCGGCTTTCCCCTGACGGCACGTGAGCCGACCGACCGCAGCCTGCGCGCGCTGCGTGCCGACCGACCTGATCAGGTCTGCAACCCGGACACCGGACCTAAGACCGTGCAGGAGTGGTTTGCGACCGAATGTTTTGTCCGCTTGCCGCCCCGCATTCCCGGCGGCCAGCGCTCCGGAACGGCAGGCCGGAATACAATCACCGGGCCCGATTTTAAGAACGTCGACCTTGCCTTGATCAAGAAGTTCCCTCTCAGTGAGAGGCAACAGCTTCAGTTCCGGACCGAGTTCTTTAATGTTTTCAATCACCCCAATTTCAAGGATCCCGCAACCTTGATCGGCACTTCGACCTTCGGCCAAATCGACGCGGCCCACGCTCCGCGCATCATTCAGTTCGGGCTAAAGTATCTTTTCTAGCTATTATTTCCGGGGCAGCGGGGAAAGTTCTTCTCCGGCACGGTTGCGCCGATACACTTACACCGGGAGCCCGTGTGCGAATCTCAAGTGAGAATCCTATGAGAAACGCCGTGGTTTTGCCCTTTCTGCTCTTCTGTCTGAGTGCTGCCACGCTGGCGGCTGCGGAGCCTCCTGCCGCAAAATCGAGAGTCGTGGTGGTTTCGTTGGACGGGGCGGCAGACTGGCTGG
>DATEUS010000188.1:0-3292 GCA_035282985.1 Candidatus Acidiferrales bacterium | reverse complement strand
CCGCCGTATCGGCCTCGTCCGCCGCGGGGACGCGAGCGTCCCCGGCCGCGCCGGCCCCGGCCCTGAGGCCGGTGTTCCGGGAGCTGGAGCGGGGGCTCGTGGGAGAGATAGGCGGGCTGCCGCTCTTCTTCCTCCGCCGGTTGAGGCGGCTCGCTCGGCGGGCTCTCTTCGAAGCTTGGTTGCGGAGCGGGTTCGCTCTCGGGAGCCGCGGCCTCCGGCTCCGAGGTGGTGTCGCGCTCGTACTCCTCCAGACCTTCGAAGAAGTCGGAAACGTAGAGGAAAGCGTCGCGCTCGAGGCCGATGTCTACAAAGGCGGACTGCATCCCCGGCAGCACGCGGGTAACGCGGCCCTTGTAGATGCTGCCGACCAGCCCGACCTCTTTTTCCCGCTCAACAAAGATCTCAACAACTTGACCCTCCTCCACCAGCGCCACTTTGGTCTCGTGGGGGGAGGGAGAAACAATCATTTCCTTGGCCATGCCAATTCCTTTTCGGGCAGAGGGCGGCGGCAAGGGGTCGAGTGCGCGCTCGTCCTACCTGCTTCCCGCTCTGTCCTGCTCGTCTCATCAGTCTCGCGGCCCTCTCGGGGTGGCGGCCGCCCGTTCTCAAGTTGTCAAACTCTTCTGCACGCTCCTCCCCGAGCGAAGCGTGTTTCCCGCCCCCCTGCGGGTGCGGGAGGCCCCCAGAAGATAGCGGGGCCGGCGCGGGCTTACAGGTTGACGAAGCGGCGCATGCGCACGCTCATCACCAGGCCCAGCATCATAAACGTCGAGATGGTGGCCGAGCCGCCGTAACTCATCAGCGGCAAGGGTATGCCGGTCACCGGCACCGAGCCGATGACCATGCCTACATTCACCAGCAAGTGGAAGATCAGCAAACCGGTCACGCCGGCGACCAGCAAGGCCCCGGCGCGATCGGGCGCCGTCTCCACGTTGTGCAACAACCGTAACAACAGAATCAGATACGCCCCCAACGCCAACAGCACGCCGAGGAAACCTTGCTCTTCGGCGTAGGCGGCGAAGATGAACTCGGCGTGGCGGACGGGAATAAAGCCCAACTGGTTCTGGCTGCCTTCCCCCATGCCTTTACCCCAAAAGCCGCCCGAGCCCACGGCGATCCGCGACTGCAGCGTCTGGTAGCCGGGGCCCTGGGCATCGCGGCCGGGGTTTGCAAAGGTGACCAGCCGCGCGCGCTGATAAGGCTTCAGCAAAAACCACCCCGCCGGCATCAGCAACAAGGCCGCCAGCGCAAAGGCGGCTGCGTGTTTCCACCGCAGGCCGGCGAGAAAAATCCCGGTGGCGGCGATGGGAACCAGCGTCAACGCCGTTCCCAGGTCCGGCTGGGCGGCAATCAAAGCCAAAGGCACGCCCGTCAGAGCGCCCACCTTGGCCACATCCTTCAGGGTGAGCGTCTCACTCCGAAGGTCGCCCAACAACTTGGCCAAGACCACAATTATAGACCACTTGGCCAACTCCGACACCTGGAAAGTGAGCCAGCCCACCTCCAGCCAGCGGCGGGCGCCGAATTTCTCCGTACCGACGAATAGCACGGCCGCCAGCAAGGCCAGCGTCGCCAGGTAGACCCAGGGGGCTTGGTCGAGCCAGAAGTGGTAGTCAATGCGGGCGATGACGAGCAGCACCAGCAGCCCCACTCCCACCCAGGCCAGTTGCCGCAGGTGCATCCCGGCAAAGTGCGGGTGGTTCTGGGTGGTGGAATAGATCTCCATCAGCCCCAGCAGCGATACCAACAACACCACACCCAGCAGGAACCAGTCCATCTCGCGGTAGCGCACGCTCTTGGGCATCACTCTCCCCTCGAGGAACCAGGGGCAACGGCGGCCGCCGGGGCGCGGGCGAGCTCCGGTCGCACACCTTGCTGTTTCTTCTCGTAGTAGGCCCGGATCACCTCGCGCGCCAGTGGGGCGGCGGCGGCCCCATGCTCGCCGTGCTCCATCAGCACCGCCACCACGATCTCTGGATTGCGGGCCGGGGCCAGGCCGACAAACCAGGCGTTGTCAATCAGGCTGCGGGCGGCTTCCCCCTTCACCCGTTTGATGTTCTCCAGGCTGGCCAGCTGTGCCGTGCCGGTCTTGCCGGCGACCTGGATGCCCGGGAGGCGGGCCGACTGACCAGTCCCTTCTTCATTGACCACGCCCCAGAGAGCGCTGGTCACAGCCTCGACTGTGCTGGGTTTAAGAGAGACACGGCGGATCTCCGGCTCGTTGTCAGGGTCGAGCAGTAGCCTCGGCTGAGCGAAGACGCCGCCGGAGGCAATGCCCCCAATGGTGTAGGCCAGTTGCAGGGGCGTGACCAGCAAGGGGCCCTGGCCAACGGCCACGCTGATGGTTTCCCCTTCGTACCAGCGCTGCTTCTGCACCCGCTGCTTCCACTCCGGCGAGGGCACCAGCCCGCCCTCTTCTCCGGGCAGATCAATGCCGGTGGCTGCGCCCAGCCCGAGCATGCGGGCGTAGCGGGCGATGCGATCGATACCCACCCGGCGCCCCACCTCGTAGAAGAAAACGTCGCAAGAATCCACCAGCGCCCGGTGCAGGTTGACCACCCCGTGACCTTCCGGGCGCCAGCAGCGGAAGACGCGCCCGTAGTGGTTGGCCCAGCCCGGGCAATGCACGGTGAAGCTGTTCTTGTCGATGACGCCTTCTTCCAGGGCTGCGGTGGCAATGAAGATCTTGAAGACTGAGCCCGGGGACAACTGCGCCTGGATAGCGCGGTTGAACAGGGGCTTGTCGGGGTCTTCGGTCAGGGCGCGCCATTCTTCCGGCAGGATCCGCACGGCAAAGAGGTTGGGGTCGAAGCGGGGCCGGCTGACCACGGCCAGGACGTCGCCGGTGCGCGGATCGAGGGCCACCAGGGCGCCCTTGCGGCCTTCCATCACCGCCTCGGCCGCCGTCTGGAGGTCAAGATCAATCGTCAGCCGCAGCGGGCGGCCGGGGATGGGCTTGATGCGGTCGAGCTTTTCCCCCTCTTTGCCCCGACTGTCCACAATCACGCGTCGCTGACCGCTGCTGCCCATCAAGGTCTGGTTGTAGTAGCGTTCCAGCCCCATCTTGCCCACGTAGTCGCCCAGCTGGTAGCCGCGGTCGGCGATCTCCTTCTTCGAGGCTTCGCCCACGTAGCCGAACAGATGGGCGCCGTAGCCCTGGTCGGGATAGCGCCGGCGGTAGACCAGCAGCAGCTCCAGCTCGGGCAAATCGGTGCGGTGCGCCTCGATGAAGGCGATGTCGGCCATTGTCGCTTCGTCTTTGAGCACGATGGGCTGGTAGGGCGGCTGCCCG
>DATEUS010000187.1:0-2420 GCA_035282985.1 Candidatus Acidiferrales bacterium | reverse complement strand
TTTCTCTCTGTGGAAATGGTTAAGGGGGCGCGCGAGATCCGCGAAGAGGCTAAGTCGCTGGGCAAGCTCTTCGGCGAGAGTCCGTCGAAGCCGAAGCTGGAGAAGCTCCGCCGGCTGTCGCGCGAAATCGAGAAGCGCGCCGACTCCGTCTACGACCACATGCGTCGGCCCTAAGGGGCCGGGCGTCGAGTCCGCCTGTCTTTCTTTCTAGTGTTTCGTGGCGGGGTTGCCGCTGGTGGGAACCGGTCTGCTCGTCGGCGCCGCTTCGACCGCCTGGATGCCACCGCGCTTGCTGAACCAGACGGCCACCGCCAACAGGGCGACGCAGACGGCGATGATGGGTCCGCGCACGCTCCAGCCCAATTCGCGGATGGCGAAGGGCGCCGCCAGAATCGCCACCAGGTTCATCACCTTGATGAGTGGGTTGAGCGCCGGGCCGGCCGTGTCCTTGAAGGGGTCGCCGACGGTGTCGCCGACTACGGCGGCCTTGTGGGCCGCGCTGCCTTTGCCGCCCAGAATCCCGTCCTCGATTTTCTTCTTGGCATTGTCCCAGGTGGCGCCGGTGTTGGCCATGAAGACGGCCAGCAACTGTCCGGTGAGGATGGCGCCGGCCAGATAGCCGCCCAGCGCGCCCACGCCCAGCCAGAAGGCCACCAGGATCGGAGTGAAGATGCCCAGGATGCCTGGCCCCAGCAGCTCCTTCTGGGCCGTGGCCGTGACGATGCTAACGCAGCGGCCGTAGTCAGGCTTCTCTTTCCATTCCATGATGCCGGGCTTTTCCCGGAACTGCCGCCGCACTTCTTCTACCACCTGGTAGGAGGCCCGCCCCACCGCCTTGAGCGCGAAGGAGCTGAACAGGAAAGGCACCGCGCCGCCGATCAGCAGCCCCACGAAAACGTCGGGCAGGTTCACCTGAATGCCCAGCGCCTGCAGCTTGCTCTCGTCAATGAAGGAACGGAAGAGTGAGATGGCGGCGATGACGGCGGTGGCGATGGCCAGGCCCTTGGTGAGCGCCTTGGTGGTGTTGCCGATGGCGTCGAGCCAGCGCAGGTTGCGGCCCACGTCCTCGGGGGCTTCCACCCGCGCCATCTCGAAGATGCCTTGGGCGTTGTCGGTGATGGGCCCGTAGGTGTCCATCGCTAGGATGAAGCCGGTGGTGGTGAGCAGCCCCAGGCCAGCCAGGGAGATGGCGTAGGCAACCAGGGCCGGGCTGCCGCCGAAGAGCACGCCCGAGGCCATGATGGTGAGCCCGATGGCGATGATGGCCCACACCGAGCTCTCCATTCCTGTTGCCATGCCGGTGAGCAGCATGGTGGCCGGGCCGGTGCGGGTGGCGTAGGCGGTTTCTGTGGCCGAGGGGTAATCGGGGTGGGTGAAGCGGTTGGTAATCCACAACGTCACCAGCGCCAGACCGATACCGATGGTGCAGGCCCAAGCAAAGCGGTAGTCGGGCCGGCCGCTGATGGGGTCGATGAGGTAGAAGTGGTTGAGCACGAAGAAACCCACCACCGACGCCAGCGCCGCCGTCCAGTAGCCCACGGTGATGGGGCGCATCGGGTCTTTCAGCACTTCGCCCCGCACCCGCACGCTGACAATGCCGATGATGGAGGTGAACACTCCCAGGGCGCGCACCAGCAGGCAGAAGAGCACCAGCTTGAGGGCGAAGCCGGCGGCGTGCTCGCCGTAGTAGGAAGTGAAGTTGGGATCGAGCATGGCCGCGGCGCCCAGAATGATGGCCGCGACCAGGGTGACTTCGTAGCTCTCGAACACGTCGGCGGCCATGCCGGCGCAGTCGCCCACGTTGTCGCCGACCTGATCGGCAATCACGGCGGCGTTGCGAGGATCGTCCTCGGGAATCCCGGCCTCCACTTTGCCGATCAGGTCGGCGCCGACGTCAGCGGCCTTGGTGTAGATGCCGCCACCGATACGCATGAAGAGCGCCGCCAGCGAGCCGCCGAAGCCGAAGCCCACTAGGACCTTCATCGCGTGCTCGGCGAAAAGCAGGAAGATGATGGTGGCGCCCAGCAAGCCGAAGCCGACGGTGAACATTCCCGAGACCGCCCCGGCGCGAAAGCCCAGCTCCAGCGCGGAGTTGTAACTCTTCAGCGCCGCCGCCGCTGTGCGGACGTTAGCTTTCACCGCCAGCCACATCCCCACGTAGCCGGCTCCGTAGGAAGCCAGCACGCCCATAAAGAACGCCAGGGCAATCCCCAGGGGCAGAGGCAGCTTGGCGCCCGCGGGCGTGACCGTGTAGACGCCGCGGTAAGTAAGCCAGAGGATGACGGTGAGGGCGACGACGAAGAGAATCATCGTCCGGAACTGCCGCCCCAAGTAAGCCATCGCGCCTTCTTCAATGGCGGCGCTGATCTCTCTCATCTTTTCGGTGCCACCAGGCTGCTTGAGGACGCGGCGCACCAGAT
>DATEUS010000186.1:0-7225 GCA_035282985.1 Candidatus Acidiferrales bacterium | reverse complement strand
CCCGCCCCGAAGCTTCGGGGCGGAGGTTATGCAACCACTTCTAGTCAAGTAGCGAGCGCATCCGCTTCCGCCTCAGGCCGCCAAATGGAGCTGGTGCAGGTAGCGGTGCAGATCCTCTTGCTGCGACTCGTTCACCTCCGTGAACTGCAAGCCCATCCCCCGCCCTTTCTCTGCGCGCCGCACGCGGGCTTGGAGCTGGACAACGTTGTATTCGTTCAGCCAGAGGGAAACCGTCACCGGGCTGCCGGAGGGCAAGCAGGCGCCGTCTTCGATGAAGACGCCCGAGGGACTCAAGTCGTACACGCGCCGGCAACGACCGGCGTAGTCGGCGTAGAGCGGCAGTGAAGGGTGAAGGCGGGCTTGTCGACGTCGTTCGCTATCAGCCGCGAGCATGGCAGCCTCCTTTCCGCCGGGCGCCCACTGCGGCCGGGCGGCGCGCAGAGGCCACCACAACGTCAATCGAATTTGCCTTATTATACGCGGCAGGCCGGACGAGAGCAAGCGCGGCCTTGCAGATGACAGGTCAATATTTTCTAGGCAGTCAGCTAGAGGTCGGCCAGAGTCCGGCGGACTTCGCCGTAGTAGTCCACCAGGGATTGGACGGCGCCGTACTCGAAGCGCTTCCAGACGCGCGAGAGCGGGAAGGTGCGGGTCTGGAGCTTGCCTTCGATGACGACGGCGGGAGAGTGGAAGAACTCCTCGTCGGCTTGCCAGGCGCCGCCCAGGCTGCGGACAATGACCTCGCCGACGTAGCAGCCCATGGAGACGATGAGGGCGGGGTGGTCGTCGGCCGAGCCGGGGGTGAAGTGGGCAGCCATCAGCGCTTCCAGCTCTTTTATGGTGGCGGGGGTGTAGTCGAGCTCGAGGCCGTAGTCGTGGCGGGCGAGTTCGCAGAATTCACGGGCTTCCCGTTCGAAATCGCCTGGGGTCCAGTGGCGGAAGATGTTCATCGGGTTTCGCGCGGCGCCACGCCCCGCTGCGCACGTATGGCGGCCATCCTACGCCGGGGGCGAGGCGAAGTCAAACGCGGCGCGGACGAGGAGAGAGGCGAGAAACCGTGATGTGGTGGGTGGAGGCGGTGTTGACGGGCCTGGTGCCGGCATTGCTGGGCGGGTTTGTCGGGCTGGTGCTCGGCATTCTGCGCTGGCCGATGCTGTTGGCGCTGGTGGGCGGCAGCACCACGGTGGCGGCGGGGACCAACGTGGCGGTGAGCACGGTCAGCGCTATGGGCGGGACCTACAAACACGCACGCGAGGGGCGCTTCGACAGTTCTCTGTTCGTCTGGCTGGGTGGGTCAGCCG
This sequence comes from Candidatus Acidiferrales bacterium, assembly GCA_035282985.1. Classification (GTDB taxonomy): domain Bacteria; phylum Acidobacteriota; class Terriglobia; order Acidiferrales; family 2-02-FULL-67-57; genus DATEUS01. The sequence continues at coordinate 5,924 of DATEUS010000186.1, read as the reverse complement.
TGGCGGGTGGGTTTGCGGGCTCGTTTCTGACGCGGGTGTTGCCCGCAGCCGGGTTGCTCTGGCTGATCACCGCGCTGCTGCTCTATGAAGGCGCGCAGATGCTGCGCGCGGCCGGGACGCCCCCGCCGCCGGCTGGGTCGCCTGCGGAGCCGCGGTGGCGGGACTCGCGGCGGCGCGTGCTGGTCGAAGTGATCATCGGCTTCGTCATTGGCGCGCTGAGCGGGATGGTGGGGATGCTGCTGGGGAGTCTGCGATTACCGGCGATGATCCGCTGGCTGGGCGTGGACGCGCGCAAGGCGGTGGGCACCAACATGGCCATCGGATTGGCGCAGGGGGCGGCGGCCACGGTGGGACACCTGTGGCAGGGGCAGGTGGCAGTGTTACCGCTGGTGGTTGTAGGCGCGGCAGCGATGCTGGGCGCTTACATCGGCGCGCACTTCACCGGGCGGCTGCCGGTGCCGACACTGAAGCGCGCGATTGCGGCGGTGTTGTTAGTGCTGGGGTTGGTGATGGGAGCGCTGGCCTGGCAGGCGTCAGCGGCGTAGCTGGGTGTCGAACTAGTAGAAGAAAGCTTCCACCGCAGAGGCGCAGAGGACGCAGAGAAAAACGGGAGGGGGTTAACCCCTCCCCTACCCACACTCGGCGGAGAAAAGCAGATTCCTCGGGTCGCCAAAGAAAGCGGCGACCCTCGGAATGACAAGCTGTTTTTCAGCGCCTGCTAGTACCGTTCCAACTTGTTGGACGAAATGCAATCTGCCCGGGTCGGAGCAATAGTTGAAACGGCACTAGAGGACGCGGAGGAGGAGGAAGGTGGCGTCGTCGGCGAGCGGGCGGGGTTGGCGCCGGCCCTCAGTTGGCCGCAGCAGCGCCAGGACGCGGTCGGCGAGAACGGCAACGGGCTGGTCGGCGGCTTCGAGCAGGAGCGCCTGCAATTGCTCCTTCCCATCGCCGTTTTCTGGAGAGAGAGCCTCCAGGGCGTACAGCAGACCGTCGGTGCAGAACAGCAGGCGGTCGCCAGGCTGGAGGCTGAGGGCAGCCTGGTCGTAGTCGCAGGGTTCGAACAATCCCACCGGGAGGCCGGACACTTCCACCGCGGTGACGGTATCGCCGCGGTGGAGCCAGGGGAAAGGCAGGCCGGCGTTGGCCAGGACCAGGTGGCGCTGCTCGAGGTCGACCAGGGCGAAGGCAAGGCAGCAGAACTTTCCTGGCAGGGCGCGTCGGCGCAGCAACCGCTGGTTGAGCGAGGTCAGCAGCTCGGCGGGCTCGCTGCCGGCCTTGGGCAGGCCGCGCAGAATCTCATTGACCACCAGGGCGTAGAGAACGCTCTCGAGCCCACGGCCGGGCACATCACCAATGTAGAGGGCGAGGCTGCGGGCGTGGAGATGGAAGCAGTCGTAGAAGTCGCCGCCCACCGAGGGCGCAGGCAGAAAACCGGAGGCTAATTCCAATTCGGGAAGCCGCGCCAAAGGGGGCGGGAGAAGTTTTTCCTGTACGGCGCGGGCCAAGCGCAACTGCTCGGCCGCCTGCCGGTCTTCAGCCGGCGCGGGGAAAGGTTTCCCCCGCTGGGATAGGCGACGCCTGGGGGAACGCGGCACTACCGGAATGATAGACCCAAAGCAAGGCGGGGGCCAGCCTAAAAGGAAAAGGTTAGCGGGGTGGGTTCCACCACCAGGAAACAAGTCCCAGGACAGGGTTCTGGGCAGCGCGCCGCAGCTTGAGGGTGGCGTGGTTCGCGTCTTCGGAGACGAGGTGGAGGGCACCATCGGGCTGGCGTTCGAGCCACTTGATGACCACGCCGCCCTGGTGGCGGGCAGCGACCATTTTCTGGTGGAGCAGGTTCGGGTCGCGCTGGCTGTGGTCGACGGCGACGATGGCACCGTCATGCACGATGGGAGCCATGGAATCGCCGCGAGCGCGAACGCAGGTAACGTTGGCAGGGTCGGGGCACCAGGCAGAGGGGATGAGGGCGTAGCCCTCGAGGTCGGCGTCGGAGATGGCGCGCGGCGTACCGGCGGCGGCGGCATCTTTGAGCAGGGGAACGGAGACGTAGGGGTCGAGGCCCTTGACCGCGCGGAGCCGCTCGGCCCAGTCAGCGCGAGAGATCACGCGCAGCTCTTCGGCCGGCAGTGGGGTTTGGGTGGAGCCGCGGCCCGGGCCGGCCAGCAAGGCTTCGAGCACCAATGGAGCGTCGGCGCCAATGCGCTCGAGAGCGTTACGGGTGAACCACCGGCGCAGCGGGCCCGGAGGTGTCATGCGGGCGAGCTGGAGGCAGCGTTCGGGGCTGGGGGGTTGACGACTCTGCTCCCACTCGGCCACAGTCTTCTTTGTGACGCCGAGGCGGCGAGAAAGCTGTACCTGGGACAGGTCCAGTGATTTTCGCAACTCCCTGATTCTGTTGGCCCAGTCCGTCCGCATAGAAAAGTACTTGACAGCGTACACCTGCGGGGTGTACTGAAGAGTGGACGGCTTATATTAGCCTACGGCTCCGCCGCGAGCGCAAGCTTTATTTTTTCCAACCTACCCCGGGCCGGCCCGGCTCATCCGCTCCCGGAGCTGTCAGGAAGGACACCCATGCAGGCTCCAGCAAGACAACGGGACACTTGGGCTTGGCAGCTGCCCCACCCTGAAAAAACCGGACCACGGACAAAGCGCGAGAAAGAAAGAGGGAGGCGTCCAGCGGAGAGCCGTCGCACGCGCGGAGGCGAGCGTGTGGCGCCCCGGCGCAGGGCAAAGGTGAACTGCTGGGGGGAGGCCGACGCCGCCCTGGCCGAGCTGGGGCAAGTGGAGCAGCAACTGGCGGCAGTGGAGGAGCGGCGGCAAGAAGCGGCGGCGCGGGTCGAGGCCGAGGCCGCACAAGCCGCACGGAGCTTGCAAAGGGGTCGGGCGCGGTTGCGCTCGGCGCTGGAGCGGTTCTGCCGGAAACACTACCCCGCTCTTTCCCGCGTCAACGGCCACGGGCTGCGTTCGCGGAGACTGCTGTTCGGGCGGATGGGCTTCCGAACATCGCAGGCGGTAGTGGTGCAGGAGGAAGCGGCGGCGCTGCGAGCGTTGGCGAACTGGCGGGCCGGGCAGCAGTTCCTGCGCCTGCGGACAGAGCTCGACCGCGAGGCGTTGCGGGAATTTCTGCTGGCGAGCGGAGAGGCGGGGAACGGGACCAGGACCGGCCTGGATGCGCAGGTGCGGCGGCGGCTGCGCCGCGCCGGGATTGAACTGGCGCACCGCGAGAAGTGGTTCTACGAGGTGGAGTGGCGGGCCCTGAAACGCTGGGGCGCCCCCACGGATGGAAGGGGCGCGAAGCGATGATCCCCGTCGTCCCACCCTACGGCGAGCGTGAGGAGGAGGCCGGACCGAAAGGGGTGGCGCTGCTGGCGGCGGAAGAGAAGCGCGAGGTGGTATCGGTAGCGCTGGCAGCGCGGCTGCTGGGGAAATCGCGCGACACCATCTACCGCTGGATGAGCGAAGGGCGGCTGGCGGGGCGGAAGGTGGGGGGTCGCTGGCTCGTCTATCGCGATTCAGTGGAAGCGGAGTGGCGCGCCGGCCTGGTGGAACCATTGCAGGAGTGAGCCGCAGGGCGCGGCCTAGAGCGTGTTGCCCAACCAGTCCCCGCTGAAACCTCAGGGGCTAAAGCCCCAGATTCTTGTGCCCGTTAGAAGTCAGGGCTGATCCTTCGGCTTCGCTCCCCTCGGCTGCGCTCGGGGCAAGCAGGACAAGAGCCCTGACCCGCCATGCGAAGGTTATGCAACAGCTTCTAGTCGAGGGCGATGTGGGTATCGGTGCGCTCGACGTCGGACATCTTGCTGATCTGGGTGAAGACCAAGTCGTTGAGGGCGCGCTCGTTCTTGACCTCAATCAGGGCGATGACATCGGGCATGCCCCAGCAGGCGTCGGCGGCCTTGACGCCCTCCAACTGGCCGAGTTGACGAGCGACCACCTTGGCCTTGCCGGCTTTGACGTTGACGAAGACGTAAGCGCGCATGGCACCCTCCCGCGATGCGCCTAGTATACCCCAGCCCGCAAGAGCGGGGAGGGGAGAAGCAACCGAATTTGCCCCGGACAACTCCAGCACCCGAGAATCATGGCAGTTGAACAGCCATCTTGACCTTGTTTTCGATTTCGTGAAGCACTTGTGCGGAGAGCCTACCCAACGGCGGATAAACCAGGCGCCTCTTCTCCACCGTGTCACCTGATCGCACTTGGCCCAGGAGTCAACCGCCAAGCCTCCCTCTTTGGCCCTGATCGGCACCCGGAGGGTAAATTCTCTGTGCTGAACCTGGGTAAGGGGGACGAGACAGATATCGAGGGCGTGTCGGTTGAGGACATCGGTGGAAAGAATGACTGCGGGCCGACGTTTATCCAGAGAGATGAGATACACCTCTCCCCGACGGGGGAACCAGCCAGGGGGGACGGGAGGCGCCACAACGCTAATCTCTGCTCAGCGTCTTCGTCGCAGCGCGCTGAAATGCCTTGGCTTCGGTCCTGGCTGCGCGAGGCTGTGCAGCAAAGAAGCGAGCTGCCTCTGATTCCAAGTGTTCGCGCTGCTCGAGCAGCACAGCCTTTCTGAGCAGCTCATTGACCCGCTCACTTCTGGACCGGCGGCCGCGGGTGCGCTCGACATAGCGGGAGAGGGGCAGCTCGATCGTGTAGCTCTTAGAGACTCTCATTGCTATTCTCCGATAAACTACAATAGCGGAGCTGGCAGGAACGTCAAGCGGGATTTCCCCGGCGGTTCCCTGGGCCGCTCAACGACACGGGAAGGAACTACAACCTATTTCAAAACCGCGCGATTCGGCGTACCTGGAAGGGAACGGCTTCAGCCGTGCCGAGAAGGCGACCAAAACCCCGGGCTTTAGCCCCTGAGGTGTTCTGAGTCCCCTCTGTCGGGCATTTGACTCAGTTTTGAAATGGCTTCTGGTCGGCGTCGGGGTCGCCGCGGCCCAGCTTGACCAGGGAGAACCTGCCTCAGGGGCTAAAGCCCGCTTCTTGCTGGCTGTTATTGTCGCGGCTGACCCTTCGACTACACTCAGGGCAAGAGCCGCGACGTACAGCCTGTTCCCACGGGCGGAAGCCCGTGGCCTGAACGGTGTCCTTGACGGTTGGCTTGAGGCGCTGAAGCCTGCCTCCGCAGGCTGGCCCTGACCCGCCCCGCGGAGGGCATTCAACAACCTTTAGTCGGCGTCGGGGTCGCCGCGGCCGTTGCCGCCGCCGGGCAGCGGCAGCACATCGATGGTGAAGGATTCGGTGAAGGTGACGCCGATGCCGGTCCAACCGCCGTTGCTGGCCTTGGGGTCAATGCGGGCGACGGTGCCGCGCAGGCGCACGAGCCCCTCGTCCTCGGTGCGACGGAATGCGCGCTCCTCGCCCGGCCAGGTTATCTCCACAGAGAGCGGCTGCTCGCGCTCGTAGCTTTCCGGGCTCAAGAAGTAGGCGCCCTGGAAACCAATGTCTTTGAGGTGGGCGGGATGGCGGAGGGGGCTGCCCTCGCGAGTGGCTTCGACCTGCACGGCCATGGGCAGGGAGACGCGCTGGCCGCGGCGGCCGTGGAGGGCCCAGAGGTGGACGCGGTCGGGCTCAGCGTCAATCATCATGCCTTCGGCAGCGGCGCAGGTGGCCGGAAAAACCTCGCGGGCCGAAGCCAGCAGCCGGTCGATTTCCTCGTCGGCGCGGGCGGGGTGGTGGTGGAAGAGGACAAGGTTCTTGACCTCAGCCTCGCGGGCCAGACGCACCGACGCGTCCCAGGAGCCATGACCGCGGGCGGCGCCAGCAGCACCGGGAACCGCCAATTCCTCGGGGGTGAACTGGGCATCGCTGATGAAGAGGTGAGCGTCGTGGGCGAGGTCGCACAGAGCGCGGTCGAGATCAACTTTGCCGGGCTCGTGGTCGGTGGCGTACACAACGGCGACGCCGTTGTGCTCGAGGCGGTAGGC
>DATEUS010000185.1:0-4064 GCA_035282985.1 Candidatus Acidiferrales bacterium | reverse complement strand
AGCCGGTATCCGTGGCGTCGCTTCAACTCCTCCATTGCCCAGCGCAGGGCTGGACCCGGGCCAACCACCATAACGGCGGGAGATCTTTCCAGCATCGCAACCTCCCCGGGGCAAGGCGGGCAGACTGACCTGCCCACACCTTCTCGCTCTAGACCGCTGCACGCCGGGTGCCAACCCCGGCCATCACTCCTGGACCCCTAGCGACGGCGCCGAAGCTCCTGAAAAGCTTACTAACTTACGCTGCAAGCAAGATTGCGGGGACTCGGCTTCCCCGCACTTTTCGCTGCTGCCCGGGTCAGTCCAGCGGTCAGATTGGCAATGGGTCAGGACACGCTGTCCATAGCGTCATGTCCCCCAGCCCGGAGAGCTTTGCCAGGACCGTGGCGACGCGTAACACCATGAATACAAATAGGTTGTGTGAAGCCAGGGGTCCCGGTGCCATTGGTATGGGGATTGCTCCTGCACGGGGGGGCGGTGTGTGATGCCAATGGAAGAAACTCAGACCAAAGAAGTCCCCAAAGCCCCTGAGAAGGCGCACACCGAGAAGGCGAAGAAGGTGCGCGGCGTGGTCTATCTGAACGCCGCCCGCTGCAAGGGCTGCGGCTTCTGCATCGCTTTTTGCCCGCCTCACGTGCTGGAGTTTTCCGACGAGTTCAACGCCCAGGGCTACCATCCCCCCTACCTAACACACCCCGATGATTGCACCGGCTGCGACCTGTGCGGTCTCTATTGCCCCGACTTCGCCATCTACGCCGTGATGGTGAAGCGCGAAGCGCCCGCGCCCAACGGGTCGAAGCCTGCCCGCCGCGAATCTGTGGCAGGCGGGCCCACCGCTGAGGGAGGAGAGCAATGAAGGCCGACCCCAGCGGCGTCTTGACGGGAACGCACTTCCTCGACGGCGACCAGGCCTGCGGTGAAGGCGCCCTAGCTGCTGGCTGCCGCTTCGCCGCCGGCTACCCCATCACTCCCTCGACCGAGATCGTAGAACGGTTCGCGGAGCGCGTGCCGTTGACGGGTGGTCTGTTTGTGCAAATGGAGGACGAGCTGGCCTCCTCCATCGCCATTCAGGGTGCGGTGTGGGCCGGCGCCAAGGCCTTCACGGTGACCTCCGGCCCAGGCTTTTCTCTGATGATGGAGCACGTGGGCCTTGCCGCCATGACGGAGACGCCGCTGGTGATCGTCAACGTGCAGCGCGGCGGGCCCTCCACCGGTCTGCCGACCCTGCCCGGGCAGGCCGACGTCATGCAGGCGCGCTGGGGCTCGCACGGCGACTACGAAATCATCGCCCTCTCCCCCAACTCCCCGCAGGAGTGCTTCGACCTGACCATCGACGCCTTCAACCTGGCTGAGCAGTACCGCGTGCCGGTGATACTGCTGATGGACGAATGCGTCGGGCACATGACCGAGAAGGTGGTGATCCCGCCGGCGGACCAAATCGAGATCGTGCCCCGTCGCTACACGCAGCGGCCGCCGGAGGAATACCAGCCCTACCATCCCGGCCCCGACTTGGTGCCGGAGATGGTGAAGGCCGGCGAGGGCTACCGCATCCACATCACCGGCTTGACCCATGATGAGCACGGCTACCCCGCCATCACCGTGGAAGCCCAGCAGAAGCTGGTGCGACGACTGGTGGACAAGATTCGCCGCAATGCCGACGCCATCGTGCGCTGCGAGGAACACCAGATCGAAGACGCCGACGTGGTCGTCGTCGCCTACGGGATCACCTCCCGCGTCGCCCTGCGCGCCGTGCAGATGGCGCGCGAGCAGGGCATCGCCGCCGGGCTGCTGCGCCCGGTGGTGGTCTGGCCCTTCCCGGAAAAGCGTATCCGTGAGCTGGCCACTCGCGCGCGCGCCTTCGTAGTCCCGGAAATGAACTACGGCCAACTGGTGCTGGAGGTGGAGCGCTGCGCGGCCGGGCGCGCTCCCACCGTGCTGGTGCCGCACATGGGCGGGACCGTCCACCATCCCGAAGAAATCCTCCAGGCCATTCTCGACCTGCGCGTGCCCGATTCGGGCGTGCCCGCGGACGTGGCGCGATGAGCTCGGTGATCAACATGCCGGCGCCGCCCAACCCGGTGGAGGAATTCCTCCGCAGCGACCGCATGCCGCACATCTGGTGTCCGGGCTGCGGCATCGGCACCACCGTCAACTGCTTTGCCCGCGCCGTGCGCCAAGCCAAGCTCGACCTGGACAAGCTGATGGTGGTTTCTGGGATCGGCTGCACCGGGCGCGTTGCCGGCTATATGAATCTGGATTCGTTCCACACCACCCACGGCCGGGCGATTCCTTTCGCCACCGGGCTGAAGCTGGCCAACCCGGAGCTGACGGTGGTGGTCTACAGCGGCGACGGCGACCTGATCGGGATCGGCGGCAACCATTTCATCCATGCCGCGCGGCGGAACGTGGACCTGAAAGTGATCTGCGTCAACAACTTCATCTACGGAATGACCGGCGGGCAGGTCGCTCCCACCACACCGGTGAGCGCGCTGACTTCCACCACCCGCTACGGCTGCTACGAGGAGCCCTTCAACCTCCCCTACCTGGCGGAATCCTCCGGGGCGGTTTACGTCGCCCGCTGGACCACCTTCCACGTCCGCCAGGTGGCCCACGCCATGGTGGAGGCCTTCCGCAAGAAAGGTTTCACCTTCATTGAAATTCTCAGCCCCTGCCCCACCCTCTACCAGCGGCGCAATCGGCTGGGCGACGGCCTGGGGGCGATGGAGTACTACAGGGACAACAGCGAAATCCGCCACGGGGCCAACACCAAGGAGGTCGGCATCACCTTCCAGGGCCCGCTTGTGGTGGGCAAGTTCGTCGACATCGAGCGACCGACCTACCTGGACCTGATGAACCAGCAGCTGGCGCGCACCCTGGACGCGAAGTATGTCGGCTGCACCGAAGAACATGTCCGCAGTTGAAATGCAGATCGCTGGCTTTGGCGGCCAGGGTGTCATCCTGGCCGGGATGACCATTGGTCGTGGCCTGACGCTTTACGACGGCTACCACGTCTCGCTGACGCAGAGCTTTGGCCCCGAGGCGCGCGGCAGCGCCTGCAGCGCCCAACTGATCGTCTCCCGCGAGCCGGTTCTCTATCCCTATCTGAGCCAGCCCCACATCCTGGTGGCGATGTCGCAGGAGGGCTATCGCAAGTTTTCTCCCAACGTGCGACCAGGCGGGCTGTTGCTGATTGAGGAGGACTTGGTGCGGCCGGGCGCGCTCGACCCCGGCGTGCGCCTGCATGGCGTCCCGGCCACGCGCCTGGCGGAAGAGCTGGGACGGAAGATGATTCTCAACATGGTCATGGTCGGTTTCTTCACCGCCATCACCGGCCTGCTTCGGCCCGAGTCGGCGCGCCGGGCAGTGGCGGAATCTGTGCCTCATGGAACGGAAGCCTTGAACCAGGCTGCTTTCGACAAGGGTTACAACTACGGGATGGCCCAGCTTGCCGAAGGGCCGGGCGAGGCCCAACTGGCGGCGAGTCTGTTGAAGTAGCACTGCCTGGACAAATTGTCCTGCAGCAGGCTCCGAAGCCCGTCCGAGAGAGACAGAAATGGCGGTCTGCAAAAAACAGAAGAAGGCGAGCCGGGTGGTGCTCTTAACAACCTTGCTATCAATAGGTTACACGGTTGGTTTGGACTTCTCTCGGCGGCTTTTTGGCCAGCCGCTTGCTTGTCTCTGAGGCAGGGAAGGAGGAGACATGCCTCGAGGAAATGCCGCGCTGGCGGAATTCAAGATAGGAACTTACGTCTGTCCCAAGACGAAGGCTGAAGTACCCCTCTTCTCGTGTTGCCCGCTGCCCTACCTGCACTGGCCGATGGTGGTGCAGAAGTGCCGCGAGTGCGGAGAAAAGCATGTCCTGCACTGCGAGGACGTGCAGCACCCACCCGCCTTCGGTTACGAATAATCCCATGGGCACGCATTCGGTACGGCGGGTTTGTGTCTGCGAACTAGAGCGCAGAGAGAAAAGCGATGAGCGAAACCATTCAAGTTGATTCGATCCTGCAGGGGTCGGCGGAGCGCGCCGAAAACCTGATCCCGGTCTTGCAGGAAATCCAGGCTCGGTT
>DATEUS010000184.1:0-2012 GCA_035282985.1 Candidatus Acidiferrales bacterium | reverse complement strand
GGGCTGCGCGCCGCTCTACCCCCGGATTACTTCGACATGATCCGCCCGCTGAGCGATCCCGACTTCCCCTGGACGGGAATTTTTCTGGGCGCGCCCATCCTCGGCATCTGGTACTGGTGCACCGACCAGGTAATTGTGCAGAAGACCCTCAGCGCCCGCAACGTCGCCCAGGGGCGGCTGGGATCGATCTTTGCCGGTTACCTGAAGATTCTCCCCGTCTTCATCTTGGTCCTGCCCGGCCTGGTGGCCAAAGTGCTCTACCCGGAGGTTAGCGGCGACGAGGCCTTCCCCACGCTGGTGGTGCGCCTGCTGCCTCCGGGGCTGACGGGCATCCTAGTGGCGGCGCTGCTGGCAGCGGTGATGTCGAGCCTGAGCGCCACCTTCAACTCATCTTCCACCCTAATCACTTTCGACTTCTACCAGCGCTTGCATCCGGGGGCGAGCGAGAGACAACTGGTTCACGTTGGCCGCGTCGCCACCGGGGTGATGGTCGTGCTGGGCATCCTCTGGGTGCCCTTCATGAAGTACATCTCCAGCCAGCTTTTCATCTACCTGCAAAGTGTGCAGGCCTACATCAGCCCACCGATTGCGGCTGTCTTCCTGCTGGGCGTGTTCTGGAAACGCGTCAACGGCGCAGGGGCCTTCGCCGCGCTCATCACCGGTCTAGTGCTAGGCGGGGTGCGCTTCATCCTTGAGGTCTGGAACGGCATCCAGCCGTTCGGCCCGGGCTGGATTCTGACCCTGGTCAAGATCAACTTTTTGCACTACGCCGTCTACATGTTTCTGGTCTGCACGGCGGTACTGGTGATTGTGAGCCTGCTGACGCCCGCGCCCTCGCGCCGCCAACTGCGCGGGCTGACCTACGCCACGGCCGCTGATACTGGCGAGGAAGGCGCCACTGTGGCAGAAGTTGGTGATACGCCCCGGCTGCGCGCGGCAAGCTGGTTCTTCACCCTGCTGCTGATCCTCACACTGATCTCGCTCTGGTATTACTTCCGCTAACCGCGGGACAGGCGGAAGCTCTCCGGCTAGCTTTTCTTCGGGCGGTAGACGTGCGTGCTCTGGCCGAAGAAAACTTCGGCGGACTCCATGATGGTTTCCGACAGCGTCGGGTGGGGATGGATGCTGAGCTTGAGGTCCGAAGCCACGGCAGCCATTTCGATGGCCAGCACCCCTTCGGCAATCAGCTCGCCGGCACCGGGGCCGACAATGGCGACTCCCAAGACGCGCTCGTTGGCGGGATCGAGAATGAGCTTGGTGACGCCGTCGGTGCGGTCCAGGGTGAGGGACCTTCCTGAGGCCGCCCAAGGAAAACGAGCCGTCTTGATGGGACGGTTTTCCTTCTTGGCCTGCGTTTCCGTCAGCCCGCACCAGGCTACTTCCGGGTCGGTGAAGACCACGGCGGGAATCGCCCGCGGCTCGAAGGCGACCTTGTGCCCGGCGATTGCTTCCACGGCCACGCGCCCTTCGTGGGAGGCCTTGTGGGCCAGCATGGGCTCGCCCACCACGTCGCCGATAGCATAGATGGACGGCTCTTTGGTGCGGCGCTGGGCATCGACAGTGATAAAGCCGCGCGCGTCCACTTCCACCTTGGTGGTTTCCAGCCCCAGGATGTTGGAGTTGGGCTTGCGCCCGACCGAGATCAGTACCGATTCAAACACCTGGCTGCCGCCGTCCGTCACCGCTCCTTGGAATCTCACCCGGATGCCCTGCTTCTCCTCTTTCATCTCCACCACGGTGGTGTTGAGGTGGATGGCGTCAAAGATCTTCTCCATCTGCTTGCTGAGGATGGAGACCAGATCGCTGTCGGCGCCGGGCAGCAGGCTGGGCATCATCTCGACCACTGATACTTTGGTCCCCAAGGCGGCGTAGACCGTCCCCAGCTCGAGGCCGATGTAGCCGCCGCCCACGACCAGCATAGTCTTGGGAATCTCGCGCAGCTCCAGGGCCGAGGTCGAGTCCAGCACGCGGGGGCTTTGGAGCGAGAGCTTGGGGAGCGTGGCCGGGCGCGA
>DATEUS010000183.1:0-15729 GCA_035282985.1 Candidatus Acidiferrales bacterium | reverse complement strand
CGCGGAGCCGACCTTTCAATCGTTCGAGCACCGGCAGCAACCGGTCGAGCTCTTCGCGGGCGGAGATACCACGCGAGCCGGGCCGGGCCGACTCCGCCCCCACGTCAATGATGTCGGCGCCGGCGCGCTCCATCTCCACCGCGTGCGCCGCCGCCTCCCCAGAGTCGAGGAAGAGTCCGCCATCGCTGAAGGAGTCCGGGGTGACGTTCAGCACCCCCATCACCAGTGTGCGCTCGCCCAGTGTCAAGGACCTCGAGGGCAACCGCAGCACGAATTTCCGTCGTCGCACCATTCGTTTTCCTCTCTCGCGTTCGGCTGCTATTATAGGCGGGCCGTGGTCAGGAAAGGCATTCTGCTCTTACTCGCAGTGGTCGGCTTGGTGACTTTCTTTCTGCCGCTGGTGCGCGTCCAAGCGCCGATTGTCGGAACGCAGAGAATCTCCGGCTGGGACGCGCTCAGGCAGGCGCAAGAAAAGAAAAGCCGCAGCAACCTCGACTTGGAACAGACCCTCGATCGGCTTCAAGCCGACATTCTGCGGCAGAAGCGCCGCCAGCCTCCGCTTGCCGTGCGCCAAGCCGATGCCCTGCGGGTGACCCTGCCGCTGGCCTACCTGTCGCTGCTGTTGGCCGGCGTCTTCATGGTCTGGGGGAAGAATCGGCCGCTGCAAGTCACTGCCGGGGTCGGCCTGCTAGCCGGGGCCTACTCGCTGCTGTCGGTCTTCTGGCTGAGCAGTGGGGTCAAAGAAATGGTGGCCGATAGCGAAGGGCGCACAGTGCTGGGCATCGTTCGCCGCTCAGTGGCCCGCCAGGTGGACGTCAGCCCCGAGCTCGGCCTCTATCTCCTGGCCGGAGCCCTCGCCGCCTTGGTTCTCGCCAGCCCCTTGCTACCGGCTCGACGCTAGCTCTTTGCGGGCATCCATGATCCGCGAGCTGGTCAGTGTGATGTCGGCCCGCGCCCAGGCCTTCTGGAAGCGCTGCTCCACAGCCGTCGCCTCCTCGTCCTTGCCCTGTGCGCGCAACACCTGCACGAGTCCGTAGAGCGACCAGCCGTTCTCCGCGTTGCGCTTGAGGTCCTCCCAGTAGACCACTTCGGCCTCGACCGGTCGCCCGGCTTCCAGCAACACCGCCCCCAGCGACTGCCGCACCGGCTGCGGCCAATCCGGTGGCTCGATGTAGACCAGCGCGTCTTCGTAGAGCACGCCCCGGTGCAAATGCGCAATGGCCTTCTCGTAGTCGCCCTGCTTGGCCGCCAGTTCGCCCGCCAGCATCTGTTCCGCGATGCGCAGAACCGGCCCGGCGGTGTTGTTGGAGAAGAGCTGCAGGTCGTCGAGCGCCTTGTCGGCCACCAGCGCCGAGAGCTTCTCGAGTTCGCGGGCCGCCTCCTCCAGCCGCCCGGTGGCTGTGAAACCCAAGCCACGGGCGTAGTGCCACATCCCGGTCACGAACTTCTGGTCGGCTGGCGGCTCGGGCAGCGCCAGAATCTTCTCCCACTGGCCGAAGCGAACATAGGCGTGGAGCGGCACTACCGCAAAAGTCTGCAACAGCGCCATCTCGTGCAGGTGCTCGCCGGTAATCCTGGCGGCCTTTTCCGCATTCTCGATGGCGACGGCGCTGCGGCCCTCCACCGTGGAGGCATCCCACAGGAAGTGGACGTTGTGCGGGTAGTAAGCCAGCGGATAAATCCCCTGCGCCCGGCACTGCGTGATGTAGTCCTCATCGGCCGCGATAGCGAGCTCGTTCGAGCGCGCGGCGTCGGCGTAACGGCCCACCCGCCGATAGATGTGCGACGGCATGTGCACCAGGTGCCCGGCCGCCGGCGCCAGCGGCAGCAGGCGGTCGGCGACGGCTTCCGCCCGCTGCGGCTGCGGCAGCTCGACGGCATGGATGTAATAGTGCAGCGCGCCAGGGTGCTTGGGGTTGCGCTCCAGTACCATTTCCAGCGCGCGCAACACCTCCACCGTTTCCGGGTAGGGCTTGAAATCGCGCGTCCAGTAGCCCCACGGGCGCAGGTCCATCAGCGACTCGGCGAAGAGCGTGGCGATGTCGAGGTCGTCGGGAAAGCGCTGGTGCACCTTGCGCATGGCGTCGGCATAGGCGTGGTCGCGCGCCTTGCGATTCTCGGGATTGCCCGAGTAGCGTGCCGCCAGCGCCTCGATGAGGGCCCGCTCTTTCTCGGTTACTTTGCTGCCGAGCGCCATGGCCTTCCCCAGCAGTTCGTGGGCCAGCGCCTCGTCCGTCGGCGCCATCGGGGCGTTGATGTTCGGCCCCAGCACCAGCGCCTGGCCCCAGTAGCACATGGCGCAGTCGGGGTCCAGCCTGGCCGCCTCTTTGTAGGAACGCCCGGCCTCGCGGTGATTGAAGCCGTAGGTTAGGTTCAGTCCCTGGTTGAAGAAGAGCTGCGCCCGCGGCGCGCTGGTGGTAATCGGGTAGGTGTGCTCCCCCACATTCATCAGCCGCGGCGCAATCTGGCCTTCGACCACCGTCGCCTTGGTATCAGGCGCCGGGTTCTCCTCCGCCGCCACCGGCAGTGCGCTTGGTCCGATCGCCAGCGCCAGGAGTAAAAGAAAAAAAGATTCCACCCGCAGAGATTTCATGAGTCCCCCCTCTTGTTTTCGAGTCTTGACCCTGAGGCTTCTACTTTTACGACAGTCCCGTGCGGACAGTCAAGCTTTCCGCGACCGCCGCACCGGTGAAAGCAGCTATTCCAGGTCGATGTCGCGGATAGGGCGGGTAACGGGCTGGTCCTTGGCCTTCTCGAACGACTCCTGAAACTTGCGGTCCAGCAGCTTGGAGCGGTCCTTCTCCGCCGCCATCTGCTGACGGAAGAGCTCCTCGCGCTTGCGCTCGGCTTCGCTCAAGCCCTTGAGCTGCTCGTCGAAGTCGTACTTCTTGTCGGGGGGCGGCTCGTGGGCGATGACAGCGGCCAGCTCCGGGTCTACCGTCAGCTTGGCCCCGCAGTGCGGGCAACCCACTTCGACGGCTTTCTTGCTCTTTTTGCCAGCAAAGAACAGGAACAGGGTCGCAGGACGAAGTTCGCCCGAGGTGGGGTCAACCTCCAGGGCCAGCACCTCCAGAGCGGTCACGCCCAGCACAGCGGCGTCGCTCTCTTGGCCGAAAATGACCTTGGAGATTCCGCGCTCACCGTTGTAGGTGAACTGCGCCTCCCCAATCCCCCGCTCGATCCACCGTCCGTCGGCCGTCTTAAAGGTCTTGCGCTGAAACGCCTCTATCCCCAATTGGCTCAGCAACGGCGACGGCAGAATGCTATAAAGCGCGCCCGTATCCACGAGCAGCTCGACCGTGGTTTCGAGGTTTGGATGGAGTGGATTGGCAACCCCGAACTTGGCGAATACAGCACCCATAGTCAAATCAGGCGGGGGCGGGCTTTCCCCCCTTGGCGAAGCCGGGGACGGGCTTGGGCTCGGCCTTGGGGACAGCAGCCGCACCCGCCGCGGCGGGCTGTTCGGCCGCGGGCGGAGGAGGAATTACCTTTTCCGGCAGGGGCTTGCCTTCGATAAGGAGCTTGATGTCGCTGCCGTCCAGCACCTCGCGCTCCAGCAGCGCCACGGCGATCCGCTCCATGCCGTCCCGGTTCTGCTCGACGACCTGCCGGGCGCGGCCGTAGGCGTTCATCACGATCTTCTTCACTTCGGCGTCGATGCGGATGGCGGTGTCCTCGGAGTAGTCGCGATGCTGAGCGATCTCCCGGCCCAAGAAGATGGCCTCTTCCTTCTTCCCGAAGGTCAGCGGGCCCATCTCCGACATCCCCCACTCGCACACCATCTTGCGGGCCAGGTCGGTGGCCTGCTCGAAGTCGTTGCCGGCGCCGGTGGTGAGCTTGTTGAGGAAAATTTCTTCGGCCACCCGCCCGCCCATCATCACCGCCAGCTGGTCTTCGAGAAAATCCTTGCTGTAGGTGTGCTTGTCGTCCACCGGCAACTGCAGGGTCACGCCCAGAGCCATGCCGCGCGGAATGATGGTGACCTTGTGCAGCGGGTCGGTGTTGGGCATCATCTGCGCCACCAGGGCGTGCCCGGCCTCGTGGTAGGCGGTGTTGCGCTTCTCCTCATCGGAGATAATCATCGAGCGGCGCTCCACCCCCATCAGCACCTTGTCCTTGGCCTGCTCGAAATCGTTCATCAGCACGTGCTTCTGCACCTTGCGCGCCGCCAGCAGCGCCGCCTCGTTGACCATGTTGGCCAGGTCGGCCCCGGAGAAGCCTGGCGTCCCTCGCCCCAGCACCGAGAGGTCGACGTCCTCGGCCAGCGGCACCTTGCGCACGTGCACGCGCAGAATCTCTTCCCGGCCCTTCATGTCCGGCCGCGGCACCACAATGCGCCGGTCGAAGCGCCCCGGGCGCAGCAGCGCCGGATCGAGCACGTCGGGGCGGTTGGTGGCCGCCATCAGGATCACGCCTTCGTTGGAATCAAACCCGTCCATCTCCACCAGCATAGCGTTCAGGGTCTGCTCACGCTCGTCGTGGCCGCCGCCCAGGCCGGCGCCGCGGTGGCGCCCGACGGCGTCGAGCTCGTCAATGAAGATGATGCACGGAGCGTTCTTCTTGCCCTGCTCGAAGAGGTCGCGGACGCGGCTCGCCCCCACCCCGACGAACATCTCCACGAAGTCCGAGCCGGAGATGGAGAAGAAGGGCACGTTGGCCTCGCCCGCTACCGCCCGCGCCAGCAAGGTCTTGCCCGTCCCGGGCGGGCCCACCAGCAGCACCCCCTTGGGGATGCGCCCGCCCAGCTTCTGGAACTTCTGCGGGTCCTTTAGGAACTCGATGATCTCCTGCAGCTCTTCTTTGGCTTCCTCGACCCCGGCCACGTCCTTAAAGGTCACCTTCTTGGCGCCGGAGCTCACCAGGCGGGCGCGGCTCTTACCGAAGCTGAGAGCCTTGTTGCCGCCGGCCTGCATCTGCCGCATGATGAAAATCCAGAAGCCCACCAGCAGCAGGATGGGAAGCAGGTTGATCCCCCAGGCGAACCAGGAAGAGCTGCCGGCATCCTTGACCTTGATCTGCACCCCTTTTTCCCGCAGGGTCTTGTAGATTTCGGGGTACTCGGGCGGGATGTAGGTCTTGAACTTGGCGTTATCCTTGTAAGCGCCCTCGACCAGGCTGCCGCGAATCTCCACCGTGGCCACCTCGCCGGCTTCCACCTTGTCCATGAACTCGCTGAAGGTGGGCTCCTGTTCCGCCGGGCCCATGCTGGTGTTGAGCATCCGCACCAGGAAGACCACGGCCAGGATCAGCACCGCCCAGAACAGCAAGTTGCGCAGCGTCGAGTTCACCTTTCTCTCCCTTGCCCCCCTTGCTTCTACCTCTTCTTCTTGCCTTTCTTGGCCGGCTTCCGGGCGCCGGCGGGGCTCGCCAAGTACGGCAAGTTGCCTTGGAGGCCGTTCCACGCAAGCCCGTAGCCGACCACCACTTGATTAGATGCAAGACTGAAGGCCACGTAGTCGGGCTCCAGCAACACCTTTCGCTCCTCGGGCTTGTCCACGCACACCACCGTCTTTACGACCCGGGGCCGATGCAGGCTGATGCGGCGCAGCAGGAAATCCAGGGTGACGCCCGAGTGCACCACCCCCTCCACCAGAAGAATGTTGCAGCCTTCCGCCTCCACCTCGGGAGTAAAAAAAATCTCTTTCCGGTCCTTGCCGGTGTTGGGATCGACGACGTCCTGCATCTCCGTGCGCATGAAGTGGATTCGCACCGGCACCTCAAGCGTCCGCACCAGATCGGCGGCAAAGACAAAGGCGTTGTCCAGCACCGTCACCACGTCCACCGTCTGCCCGCGAAAATCCCGGCTGATCTCCCTCCCCAGCTCACTCACCCGGCGGGCGATAACGTCCGGCTTGTAGAGCACCTCGAGGTCTTTCACTCTCAGAACCTCTCCATCAGCAGTGCTATCCGACTCCCTGCCCCCAGGCTGCAGTCGGCGGCCACGCCCAGCCGCGGCACCCAAACAATCTCCTCGCCACAGACAACTACCGGTGTGCGCCGCCGTTCCTCCACCGGAATTCGCTGCTCCCGGAAGAGCGTCTTCAACTTCTTCCGACGCGCGACCCCGGCGGGCCGGTAGCTGTCGCCCGGCTGCCAGGCTCGGACCAGGAGCGGAAACGGCGCCCGGGCAGCGTCGGCAGCCCCTTTCGGCTGATTATAGCCGGATTCAAGCGCCTCCACGGCAACTAATTTGAAGCTCAGACTGCCCCCGCCCGGCAGCCCCAGCGTGCTCGGCCCCTCCACCTTCACCTGATAGTCGTGCCGCGTCTCCGCCTGCTCTTGCGCCCGGCGAAAGACCAGCCGATTGAACGACCGCTCCACGATTGCCCCGGGCAACTCGACCCGCTGCCCGCTCTGCCCTTCCTCAGCTAGGCGCAACACACTCTCCACGTGTGACTGGGTGAGGCGACGCAGGTCGCCGCGCACCGCCGCCAGCGTCCGCCGTAACAGCCGGCGAGCCAGAGCCCTCTGCCCCTCGCCACCAGCCCGCGCCGGCAGCCGCGCCAGCATCGGGTCCGACATCAGCAGATCGGTCACATCCAACTCATACCTGTCGTCGGCACGACTGACCAGAGCGTCAAAGCGGTCTTCGACTAGCGCCGACCAGACATTCTCTTCCTGGCGGGCTTGCGTGGCCAGCCGTCCCAGGTGCTTGATGGCGGCCGGGTTCAGTTGCGGCAGCAGTTCCAGCCGAATCCGGTTGCGCAACCGGTCGCGATCGAGATTGGATGTGTCCTCGCGCCAGGCCTGCTCCCGCTCGCTCAAGTAGGCCCGCAAGGCCGCCCGCCCAATCCCCAGCAAGGGACGGACGAGTTTACCCGCCGGAGCTTTAGCGAAGGCGGACCGCCCCTCCTTCGCTGGAGCTTTGGAGGCTGAAAGTTCCACCACCGGGTAGATGCCGGCCAGACCGCGCGTCCCGGCCCCGCGCACCATCCGCGCCAGCACGGTCTCGGCTTGGTCGTCCAGCGTGTGCGCCAGCGCCACCGCCTCGGCCTTGCCCTCGGCGATGAGCGAGGCGAAGAAGTCCATACGCGCCTGTCGTCCGGCCTCTTCCAGGTTGAGGCGGTTTCTCATCGCGCGCGCGGCCACGTCCTCGCGCTGAACCACGCATTCCAACCCTAACCGTTCGGCCAGTTGCCGGACAAAGCCTTCGTCAGCGTCGGACTCAGCACCCCGGAGCTGGTGGTTCAGGTGGGCCACCAGCAGACGCAGCCCGAGCCGCTCTTTCAGCTCATCGAGCAGCAGCAGCAGCGCTACGGAATCGGCCCCGCCGGAGCAGGCGACCGCCACCCGCATCCCCGGCTCCAGCAAGTTCTGGTGCCGAACGGCCCGCTCGACTTCCTGCACTAACTTCATTGACCTTTCCTGCCAACCTTATATCCTACCCCCAGGCGCGGCAAAATGGACCTAGCAGTAGAATGCGTCCGCTCTAATCCCGCAGCCCAGGAGAAACGGCCATGTTCAAAGAGTTCAAGGAATTTGCCCTGCGCGGCAATGTGCTCGATATGGCGGTGGGCATCATCATCGGCGCCGCCTTCGGCAAGATCGTCAGCTCCTTCGTCAGCGACATCCTGATGCCGCCGCTCGGACTGCTGCTCGGCCAGGTGGACTTTGCCAGTCTCTTCATCAATCTTGGCGACCAGGCCTACGCCACCCTGGCCGAAGCCAAAGAAGCCGGCGCCGCCACGCTCAATTACGGCGTCTTCATCAACACCGTGGTCGACTTCTTGCTGGTGGCGCTGGCCATTTTCCTCCTGGTCCGGCAGGTGAACCGTCTGCTACGCAAAGACACTCCGCCGCCACCACCCAACACCAAAGATTGCCCCTTCTGCTTCTCCAAGGTGGCCCTCAAGGCTACCCGGTGCGCTTTCTGCACCTCGGAGTTGGCCGCGGCCTGATTCTCCCGTCGCCCGCCCTGAGCCTTGCCATTCCGGAGCTGTTTTGGCGTAGCGGTCTGAGTTGCGGGCCGGGCTTTCTTGACAGGCTTTCCACCGCCACGCTATGCTCCGTTCACAAATCACAACAAGGGGAGGGAAGGCCATCTACTTTTTCTATCAGCCTCGCACGGCCCTCCGCATCCTCCTGAGCAGGCGCGCACGCTGATTATGGGCAAACGCTCAATCATCCTCTTTTTCGTCAGCGCCGTCCGGAACCTCCTCAGCATCCTGCTCTGGGTCGTGGTGGCCGGCTTCCTGGTTCTCTTCGGCCTGGAGTTCTACCGATCCCCAGGGACGGAAGCGTTTCGGCTGGTGGTGGTGATTCGCCAGTGGGGCGACCCCATCGTCCACCAGACGAAGCGGTGGCTTAACCCGCCTCCCTCCTTGTCGCCTTTCGTTCCCTTCGCCCTGGGTCTGGCAGTCTGGGGTACCCAAGCACTACTTCATGCCTTCATGCGGCAGGTGCACTACCGCCTGGCGCTGGCACTGCCGGTCAAAGAACCGGTCAAGGAAACCCACGCAGTTCCGACCGGCGGGGTGGCGCTGGCGGCTCCGCCCGATTCGGAAAAGGCTCGCGAAGAATTGTTGAAACGCTACCGGGAAATCGAGCAGGCGCTCAAATCCGCCAAGCGCAAGGGCTGCACCTTCCTCTCCGTGGACATTGTGGGCTCGACGAAAATGAAAGCGGGCGCCGGGGACACCAGCGTCACCATCAGCTTCCACGCCTACGAAGACATGCTCAAGAAGATTTTCCGGGAATACGGGGCCTGGAAGCAGGCCTGGACCCCGGACGGCGTAATGGTCTGCTTCCTGCAACGGGAGCTGGCCGTGGGCAGCGCCCAGCGCATCCTGCAGGGTCTGGACGAGTTCAACGCCAAGTACAACCGCCTCCGCACACCCTTTCAGGTCCGCTGCGGCATCAACGAAGGCGAGGTCCGCATCTACGAGGACACCAACCTGGAGCGCGTGGCCGACCGGGTGATTGATGTTGCCGGCCATATGCAGAAAGAGGGCCGGCCCAACACCCTCTGGCTCAGCGCCGAAGTCTATGCCCAACTGGCAGATAAGTCCGGCTTCCACCTGGTCAATAAGAAGGTCGACGGCTATGAGGTCTATCAATGGGCGCTCGAGCCCGTCGAAGCGGAAGCCGAAGGGGTAGCCGCCGCCAAACCGCCAGCGGTGCCCGCGGTGCCGACGCTGGAGGTCACTCTCGCCGGCGCGCCGACCGAGGCGGGCAAAGTGACCCGCATCCGCCGCTACGAAATCCTGGAAGAGTTAGGCCGGGGCGCCATGGGGGCAGTTTACAAGGCCCGCGACCCGCAGATCGGCCGCACCGTCGCCATCAAGGTCATCCTTACCACCGGCCTCTCTCCCGAGGGTATTGACGAATACAAGCAGCGGTTCACCCGCGAAGCGCAGGTGGCTGGCCAGATGACCCATCCCGGCATCGTCACCATCCACGACATCGGCGAAGACGAGGCTGGCCAGCCGTTCCTGGTGATGGAATTCCTCGAAGGCACGCCGCTGGAGAAGATGCCGGTGCCGCTCGAGAACCCGGTCGACATCGGCCTTCAACTGGCCGAGGCCCTCGACTTCGCCCATCGCCGCGGGGTCATCCATCGCGACCTGAAGCCGGCCAACATCATGATCAGCGCCGACGGCCGGGCCAAGATCCTCGACTTCGGCATTGCCCAACTGGCCGGTTCCCAGCTCACCCAGGTGGGACAACTGCTGGGGACGCCGGCCTTCATGTCGCCGGAGCAATTCAGCGGCGCCAAGGTGGACGCACGCAGCGATCTCTTCTCGCTCGGAACCGTAATCTACTGGATGTGCACGGGCAAGAATCCCTTTATGGGGAAGTCACTGGCGGCGGTGGCCCTGAAGGTGATGCAGATAACGCCCACCGCGGCGCACCAGTTGAACCCGGCGCTGGCACCGGACATCGACACCATTCTCGCCCGCTGCATGGCCAAGGACTCCGCCGAGCGCTATCCCTCCGGGGCGGCCCTGGCCGCCGACCTCAAAGCCCTGCAAGCCGGACGGGCCCTCCACACCGCCTAGCGCCGCCTGGCTTCACCCCGCAGCCTTCCGCATGAAGTCTTCCGGCTCCACGCCCAAGCCCTCCGCCAGCCGCACGTAATAGTTGAAGAAACCGATGATGTGGGTGGCCGTGAGGATTTCTTCGTCCGTCCAGCCGTGTTCGCGCAGGCGGTTGACGCCTTCCTGCGAGCCGCTGTGCGGGTCGCGGGTCAGTTCGACGGCGTGGTCGAGCAGGGCACGAGTCTTGGGGTCCAGATTGGCCTGGCGGTAGTCGCGTTTGATCTGCGCCGCCAGTTTCTCATCGCCGGTCACGACACGGAGATCCTCCCCGTGGGCTTCGGTTCAATAGAAGCAATCGAGCGTGCGCGAGGTAACCGTGGCCAGCATCTCGCGGGTGGCGCGCGGCAACGGACCCGGCGCCAGCATCAGCGTCTGGTAAAGGCGCATGGAAGCATCGAGCACGGGCGGGTTCAGGCTTTGCAGGCGGACGATGTTGAACACTCGTCCCGCCCGCTTGATGGCGGCGTCGTACTGCTGCTTGAGCGCCCCGGTGGCTTCCTCCGGCGCAATGGTGCGAATGTAGGCCATGAGCGTCTCCTTCGCGTGCCGGGTTCTCGTGAGAATCCTGAGACTCATAAGTATGCTAAAATGGGCCCACTGTGAAGAGAAAAAAGTCTCCCGCAAAGCCGTTCACGGCTGTGATTCAAAAACGCGGACGCTGGTATGTTGCTTTCGTGGAGGAAATCCCGGGCGTGAACACCCAGGGCCGCACCCTGGCCGAGGCTCGTAGCAACCTCCGAGAAGCCCTTCGCCTAGTTCTCGAAGTCAACCGTGAGTTGGCCACGCGCGAACTCCGTGGGCAGCCAGCCATCAAGGAGCCCGTCAGCGCTTAGAGCCCAGTCCCAGCGACGGAGTCACTTCCCCCTAATGTGAGACAGCCCGCATCTCGGCGCGGTGGCCTTCGTGAGTTGGGGTTTGACCCCGGCAGAGACCTCGCATTCAACTAAGGGTGTATGAAAAGGAAAGATCTAGGTGGCTCACCTGCTTCGGCATGGTTGTGAGCTGCTGCGGGAAGGCAGCCGTCACTCTGTCTACTACAATCCGGCCCTGAACAAGACTTCTACCGTCCCGCGGCACCGCGAGATCAACGATTTCCTGGCCCGCAAAATCTGTCGTGACCTGGGCGTTCCCGAGCCGCGCTAGGCAATTCTCTTTTCTTTACACCTTGTGGCGCGGGGCGTATAGTGGCGACCGCCGAGGGGCGGTGCCTCTGGGCAGCCCCTCCACTTCACCAAAAGGACACGCCGATGACAAGTCTCATTGCTCTCCTGGTGTTGACGGTGCTGGTAGTGGCGGTAATTGTAATGTACAACGCCCTGGTGCGGCTCCGGGTGCAGTCCGACAACGCCTGGGCCGACATTGACGTCCAGCTCAAGCGCCGCTACGACCTGATTCCCAACCTGGTGGAGACCGTCAAAGGCTACGCCGGGCACGAGAAGCAGACTCTGGAGGCGGTGGTCAACGCCCGCAGCCGCGCCATGAGCGTCCAGGGGCCGGCGGAAAAAGGGCCGGCCGAAGGGATGCTGACCGCGGCTTTGCGGCAACTTTTCGCTCTGGCCGAGGCCTACCCGCAACTGCGCGCGGTGGAGAGCTTCACCCAGTTGCAGAACCAGCTCGCCCAGATTGAAGAGGCCATCCAGAACGCTCGCCGCTACTACAACGCCGTGGTGCGCGACCTCAACACCCGCATCGCCGTGTTCCCCTCCAACCTCATCGCCAACCTGTTCGCCTTCAAGCCGCGGGAGTTCTTCGAGCTGGCCGAAGCGGCGCAGCGCGAAGCCCCGCGGGTGAGCTTCGGCAGCGGTACCCCCGGCCCGAGCTAGTTCCAAAGAGGAGGCGGCCATGGCCCGTCGTGCCCTGCTGATTCTTCTCCTGCTGCTAACGGCAGCAGCCCCGGCGACGGCCCGCGAGCTCATCATCCAGCGCTTTGAGGTCGAGATCCACGTCTTCCCCGACGGCAGCATCGAAGTCAGCGAAACTATCCAGCCGCGGTTCATCGGCTCCTGGAACGGCATCTTCCGCACCATTCCCGTGGAGGACAACTACCGCGGCTTCAACCGCACGCTGTTCCTGGAACCGCTGGCAGTGACCGACGAGCGCGGGCAGCCGCTCAAGCACGAAATCAGCCGGGAGCGCCACTACCGCAAGTTCAAGATCTGGGTGCCAGGGGCGCGGGACGCGGTGCGCACCGTGGTGCTCCGCTACCGCGTGCCCAATGCCCTGCTCTTCTTCGAGGAGCACGACGAGCTCTATTGGGACATCACCGGCGACGAGTGGGAGGTCCCCATCGAGGCGGCCACCGCCCGCATCCTGCTCCCCGCCGGAGCCACCGGGGTACGCGCCATCGCCTACACCGGCGCCTACGGCTCGCGCGAGCAGGACGCCGACGTCACCATCACCGGCAATGAAGTTCGCTACCGCATGCGCCGGGGGCTGAACTTCCGCGAGGGCCTGACGGCGGTGGTGGGCTGGGACAAGGGAGTGGTGCGCGAGCCGGGAGCCGCCGAGAAAGCGTCTCTCTTCCTGCGCAGCAACTGGCCGTTGTTCCTTCCTCTGCTGGTTTTCGCAGTCATGTTCTGGCTGTGGTACAAGGCGGGGCGGGACCCGCGTCTGCGCCCCATCGCCGCGCAGTACGCGCCCCCCGAGGACCTCACCCCGGCAGAGGTGGGAACGCTGACCGACAACAGTCCCGACATGCGCGACATCACCGCCACGCTGGTGGACCTGGCCGTGCGTGGCTACGTGTTGATCGAAGAAAAGGAAGAGAAGAAGTTGTTGGGCCTGTTCTCGGACAAGGACTACGTGTTCACCCTGCGCAAGCTGCGCAGCGAATGGAAAGAAGTCAAACCGCACGAAGCGGCCCTGCTTGGGGGCGTGTTCTTCCCTGGTTATTCCCCCCTTTATTCCCCCTCCTCGCTGCCCAGCGTCGAACTCTCCGACCTGGAGAACAAGTTCTACAAAGATCTGCCGGGCATTCGCGACCACATCTTCGACGCCCTGATGGCGCGCGGCTACTACACCAACCGGCCCGACAAGGTGAAGAGGAACTATGTCATCGCCGGGGTGGTGGTGGTTTTCCTGGCCATCTGGGGCGGCGGTTTCATAGCCGGCATCCTGGGTCAGCAGTCCTTCCCGTTTATCGTTGCCGCCGTGCTCTCCGGCGGCATCATCGCCGGGTTCGGCCTGGTGATGCCTGCCCGGACGGTGCGGGGGAGCCATACGCTCGAGGGCGTGCTGGGTTTCGAGGAGTTTCTGGGGCGGGTGGAGTCCGACCGCTTCGCGCGGGTGGTCAAGACGCCGGAGATGTTCGAAAAGTTCCTGCCCTACGCCATGGCCCTGGGGGTGGAAAAGAACTGGGTGCGGGCCTTTGAGGACATCTACCGCCGGCCGCCGGAATGGTACCGCGGGCCCTCTGGCCACACCTTCCAGCCCCGCAGCTTTGTGAGCGACCTGGGCCGAATGTCAACGCGGGCGGCAGCGGCCATGGCGTCGTCGCCGCGCAGCTCGGGCGGCTCAGGCTTTGGCGGTGGCGGCGGCTCGGGCGGCGGTGGTGGCGGTGGTGGCGGTGGTGGGTTTTAGCAGGTAGGTTTCAGACTGCTTGGCCTCTCGTCAATGCCCCGCTTTCTTGACAGGCACGCAGCCCTGCGCTAGCCTCCGGCAAGGCGCAGGGAAGGACCGCAGCTTCCATGCCCATCCCGGGATTTCGCCGGCATCTCCGCTTACGTTTGCTCTGGCTCTTGGTGGTGTTGCTGGTGCTGGGGAGTTGGCTGGCCTGCCCGCCGACCGCCGAAGCGATGAGAGCCAGCCTGGAGCCTCTTCCAATCGCAACAGTGTAGGAGTGTGTCGGCTTTGGAGTCAGCGCGCCGGCGGCTTCCTGGCCGCCAGGCCGGCTGGGTCAGACAAAGAGCGGAGTCTCGCCGTTGTAGGCGTCCGGCTCGACGGGGTTTTCAGCGGGGATCTGAGTCAGCAGCGCCGCCATCACCACCACGAGGGTCCCGGCAATCACTGCGCGCGGGTGGCGCTCCAGCCACTGGGCAGTCTTTTCCAGGTAAGGTGGGAGGCTGAACTCTTCCACCGTCGTGCGAATCGTATCCCAAGTCTGCAGGAGCTTCATTGACCCATCCCCCAATCCGCCCTCTTTCTACCCTCCCAATCCACTCCTTTGGATGTAGCTTGCCGCAACGGAGTTTTCTTCGCAAGACAATTTCGGGCAAAATTTTCGCCGGCGGTCTGTGCGTTGACACCCTGCCGCCCCTGCCGTACCATTGAGGTTCTCTGAGCCGGGGTAGCTCAGTGGCAGAGCGAGGGTCTCATAATCCCTAGGTCGCGGGTTCGATTCCCGCCCCCGGCACCAATGTTTTCAATAACTTACGGGGTATTTCCGGGGCTGCCCGGCCGGCCACTGTGGGGACTTTTGTGACCAAAAATCCCAGATCTTGACCGCAGGGAAGCCCATTTATCGCGGCACACAGAACAAACCCCAGCAAGAAATCCTGCTGTAGTAAACTTGAGCTGTGCGCTGGACCGAAACACTCTCTACCACTCAACTCTTTCCGTAGAGAAGGATCCGCGCTTCGAAGCGCTCATCGCGACGGCGTTGACTCGCTCGGAACAACCGCCTAAGATTCCTGCTGGCTGGCAGGAGCCTTCGTTACGATTCGCAAGAACTTCCTTGTGAACATTTGAAAACCGAGAAGCCTGCTGCGAGGGGGACACTATGCCGAAAGCAATCGAGTTCAAGATTCCCTGCGAAAATCGCCCCGGAACCCTGGCCCACATTGCAAGAATCCTAGGGGATGCCAAGGTGAACATCTTCGCCCTGCTGACCACTACGGCCGGCGCGGAAGGCGCGGTGCAGTGCATCGTGGACCAGCCGCAAAAAGCCCGAAAAGCTCTCACCGAGGCAGGTCTTGCTTATAAGGAAACGCCTGTGCTGCATATCAAGCTTCCCAACGTGCCGGGCGCCCTGGCACGCTTTACGCAAAAGCTGGCCGACAAGGACATCAACATCACTTGCGGCTACCAAACCGCCACCAAGGGCGCTCGCAAAGCCGCCGTTGTGCTGGCTGTCTCTGACCTCGACCAAGCGGCACGGGTGCGGTAGACACGCAGGCGCTTGCTGGAACTGCCGGTGGGCATGCTGCTCGGGGGCGTTCTCCTTGTGAGCTTGGTGCTTGTGCTTCTGGGCGTGGTGCACCAGCTCCTGGGGAGCGCCCGCGACGCCCGCCGCTACCCGCCGCTGGGCCAGTTGGTGGATGTCGGCGGCTATCGCTTGCACTTGCTTTGCACGGGTGAAGGCAGGCCCACCGTGGTTCTGGATTCTGGCCTGCCGGGCACCTGCCTGAGTTGGACCTACGTGCAGCCCGAGCTGGTCCGCTTCACCCGCGTGTGCAGCTACGACCGCGCCGGCCTGGGCTGGAGCGATGCCAGCCCGCATCCGCGCACCAGCAAGCAAATGGTCGAAGAGCTGCGAAGGCTGCTCGCAAACGCCGGGATCAAACCGCCTTACGTCTTGGTCGGCCATTCCTTCGGGGCGTTCACTGTGCGCTTGTTCGCAGCCCTCAACTCGAACGAAGTGGTCGGTCTCGTGCTGGTTGATCCGCTGCACACCCGGGAATGGCTGGAAATGGCGGAACAACAAAGGAGGAATATCTACAGAGCTGCCAGACTTTGCCGCTATGGCACGCTGCTG